>MVDB01000039.1 GCA_002050025.1 Desulfobacteraceae bacterium 4484_190.2 | reverse complement strand
AAATGGTTGTTCAGAATTTATTTTACGTGAGGTGGTATGTATGTTTGAGAGTGTAAGAAAACGTGATGGAAGATTTGCGGAGTTCGATTCATCAAAAATTAACACAGCAATTGCTCAGGCCGGAAAAGCAACCGGGGAATTTGGAGAAAGAGATGCAAGGAAACTCACACTCCGGGTCCTGACCTTGGCCCACGAAATGCGTCTCACTGCGCTTCCGGAGGTGGAAGAAATTCAGGATATTGTAGAAAGGATTCTTCTTGACTCCCCGTTCCACAAATCTGCCAAGGCATATATCCTGTATCGCGAACAACATGCCCAGATAAGGAAAATTGCGGCCAAGGCAAGTGTTGATATGGTTGAACATTATATTCAAAAACTGGACTGGAAAATCAAGGAAAACAGCAACATGTGCTATTCTCTCCAGGGATTGAATAATTACCTTTCTTCCGATGTTACTTCGGAGTATTGGCTCAATCGTATTTATCCTCCTGAGATCAGGCACGCACATAAGGAAGGGGATTTTCACATACACGACTTGAGTCTCCTTTCTGTCTATTGCGTGGGATGGGATCTTAAGGATTTGCTGGAACAGGGATTCAAGGGTGTTGAGGGAAAGGTTGAAAGCGCTCCCCCTAAACATCTCAGGTCTGCTCTGGGGCAGATAGTCAATTTTTTCTACACGCTACAGGGTGAAGCAGCAGGAGCCCAGGCAATTTCCAATTTTGATACGCTCCTTTCCCCATTTGTGCGCTATGATAACTTGAAATATAGGGAGGTAAAACAGGCCCTCCAGGAATTTATCTTTAATATTAATATCCCCACGCGCGTTGGTTTCCAGACTCCATTTACCAACATTACTATGGATCTCAACGTACCATCTACTTTGAAAGACCAGTTAGTGATCATCGGGGGGGCTGAACAAAAGGAGACCTATTCCTCCTTTCAGGCGGAAATGGACATGATAAACATGGCCTTTGCCGAGGTCATGATGGAGGGCGATGCCAGGGGAAGAGTTTTTACATTTCCGATACCCACATATAACATTACAGCAGACTTTGACTGGGACAACCCGAATCTTGAAATGGTCTGGAAGATGACTGGGAAATATGGGATCCCCTATTTTTCAAATTTTGTCAATTCTGACATGTCACCTGAAGATGCGAGATCCATGTGCTGCCGCCTCCGTCTCGACAACAGGGAGCTGTTAAAGAGGGGCGGAGGGCTGTTTGGGGCAAATCCACTTACGGGGTCAATTGGCGTTGTCACTATTAACCTTCCCAGGATAGGGTATTTTTCTGAAAATGAGAATGACTTTTTTGAACGCTTGAGAAAAATAGTGCTTCTTGCAAAACAAAGCCTGGGTATAAAACGGAAGGTCCTGGAAAAATTTACGGAGGAAAACCTTTATCCTTACTCAAGGTTTTATTTAAGACAGATCAAGCAGGGTACAGGGCTTTACTGGAAGAATCACTTTTCTACCATAGGGATTCTGGGGATGAACGAGACATGCCTGAATTTTTTGGGCAAAGATATCGCAAATGAAGAAGGTCTGAATTTTGCCCTTAAAGTTATGGATTTTTTGCGGGACATGATTGCAGGGATCCAGGAGGAGACGGGAGATATCTTTAACCTCGAGGCGACCCCTGCCGAAGGCACATCGTATCGGCTTGCCATGCTCGACAAAAAACTGGCCCACGAAATCATTTGCGCCAACGAAGATGTATACGGAAAAGGAGCCGCTCCTTTTTACACCAACTCCAGCCAGCTCCCGGTAAATTGCACAGACGATATTTTTGAAACACTGGCGCTTCAGGATGAACTGCAGGGGAAATACACTGGTGGGACAGTCCTTCATATTTACCTGGGAGAGCAGATCAAGGACATTGAGGTCATAAAGGGGCTTATTAAGAAAGTCGTAACCAATTTCAGCCTCCCCTATTTCACTCTTACCCCAACCTTTAGCGTCTGCCCTTCACACGGCTACCTGAATGGAAAACAGGAAGCGTGCCCCGTTTGCGGGGAGGAGACGGAGGTTTATTCAAGGGTTGTTGGTTATTTGAGACCTGTCAAACAATGGAATAACGGCAAGCAGGCTGAATTTGGCATGAGAAAAATGTTCAATATTGAGTAAAAAACATGATTTTCGGGGGCCTACAAAAGAATTCATTTATCGATTATCCCGGGAGGATAAGCTGTGTCCTTTTTGTCTCAGGATGCAACTTTGATTGCCCCTATTGTCACAATCCGAGTCTTGTGAAGGGCAGTCCAGTGGCCTCCCCCTCCTTAAATGGAGAGGCGATCTTTGAATTTCTGGAAAGACGCAAAGAATTTCTGGACGGAGTGGTTGTTTCCGGAGGAGAACCAACTCTTCAGAAAGACCTTGTTTACCTTTGTGAGAGAATTAAGAGAATGGGGTACCCTGTCAAGTTAGATACAAACGGCAGCCGGCCACAGGCAGTGAAGGAACTTGTTGATGAAGGCCTTGTGGACTACATTGCCATGGACATCAAAACCGATCCGCTACACTATCCTCCATCTATAAAAAAAGACTTCGACCCTGATTCAATACTTTCAAGCATCCAAATCATCATGGATTCGGCTTTAGCCTATGAGTTCAGAACCACATGTGTAAAACCGATAGTAGATGCAGAGGCTGTTGAGAATATTGCAACGACCATAAAAGGCTCTATGCTGTATGCCCTGCAACGCTTTAATAATACCGGTGTGTTACACCCTGAGTTTTTTCAAGAAGGAAATGCTACCTATGACGACGATGAGCTTATGACTTTTAAATCGATAGCAGACCCATGGGTAAAAAAGTGCATTGTCCGCTGATAGACGCCCTTTCGCAAATGTATGACTATGCCTTATGAGGTATGTCAATAGGCAATGTCAAAATGTGACCTTGCATAACTATTGCGAATTTTCGCTATTAAGTGAAGAGCAATAAAAAGTAACGATAATACTACAAGACACCCAGCTATAATATATAACCAGAACATGGCAACCTCCTTAATAATTTTCACAACCTCCAGGCCTCATTATCTCTCTTTTATTACTTGTTCTTTGGTTGTACGTGTTTTACATCTTAATTCGGCTATTTTCCTATCAAGCTGTTGTTGATCTTGGCGCATGCTGTTCAGGATTTCAAAGAGATCCATGGCCTTTTCGGGTGTGTCCTTTTTAGTTATAGTCCTTTTGGCGCTTTGCATACTTCTACTCTGTGCAAGAAATATGCAAAATCAGTTAATAAAGTTATTTCTTTAAAGATTACAATAATATCAAGCTGTTATCTATTTTTGGATAAAGAGAATAGAAAATATTTTGCAAGC
Source organism: Desulfobacteraceae bacterium 4484_190.2 (assembly GCA_002050025.1). Lineage (GTDB taxonomy): Bacteria > Desulfobacterota > DSM-4660 > Desulfatiglandales > Desulfatiglandaceae > 4484-190-2. The sequence continues at coordinate 39,698 of MVDB01000039.1, read as the reverse complement.
AATGGGATATGTCTGAGAGAATAGAAAATATTTTGCAAGCAATGGGATATGTCTGAGAAAAAGAATTCTACTTATAGGTAGAGCATTACATATTCAAAGTTGAAAATAGGGGGTAATATATGCCATATGCCTCAATACGGCTTGACATCACGCATTATGTTCCCTATTTTTATATACAATTCTGTACGGTGTTTTTAGCAGAACAGATGCATTATCTCTGCCACTGTCCGAGAATGGCTATTTTCCCTCCCGCTAATAGCGGGACGTCAGGCTCAAATTATAATCCTCGAAATACTTCAATGTATGGATGCCTGTCCCGCTGTATTTAAGCGGGATGGTTATAATTTTCGCCTTCCTTGATCTTGGAAAAAATATCTCATTCTCACACAGCCTCCAAGGGAGGCTGTGTTAATCAATAGATAAGTCACTAAACAAGGAGGAAATATGGATAAGTATGTGTGTTCTGTTTGTGGATATGTGTATGATCCTGCTGAAGGAGACCCGGATAATGGCATAGAGCCCGGGACCAAATTCGATGACCTGCCTGATGACTGGGAGTGCCCGGTATGCGGGGCAGGAAAATCTGATTTTGAAAAAGAGGAATAAACCACAAGGACAACCGGGCCTATAATTTTCCGGGCTTACTGAAGAAGATTGGTAACATCTCAATAAGTCTCGGCATTCCTACTGCTTCCCCCTTTTGTAAAGGGGGATTGAGGGGGATTTTTGTAATATAGGCTGAACTTATTGAGAACTTACGAAGGTTGAAGTGAAAAAAGTTCCTGTCATCGATTTGAGTCAATGCACAGATTGCGATTCATGCCTGGAAATTTGCCCCGAGGTCTTTAGAAGAAACAAAGGAACAGGTCTTATAGAAGTTGCGGACCTTGCCCTGTACCCTGAGGATGAGGTCAGTGAGGCCATATGTATTTGCCCGAATGACTGTATAGCCTGGGAAAACGAATGAAGGCAGATCATGCCCCGATAATCAGCAAGACCCGACTCGATGAGCTTTATGACACCTATAATTCTCGTAAATGGGTACACCCAGACCCTCTCGAATTCCTTTACCAATATACTGCTCCACGGGATAGGGAAATTGTTGGCATCGTAGCCTCATCCCTCGCCTATGGGAGAGTGGCTCAGATCCTTAAAAGCGTCGGATCTGTTCTCGAAAAAATGGGACCCTCTCCGTATGATTTTATTAAACATTCCACGCCTGTATCCCTTCAAAGGACGTTTAAAGATTTCAAACATCGATTTACCACCAGTAAGGACCTCACGGGGATGCTTGACGGTGTAAAGAGCGTAATTGACCGTTATGGTTCTCTTTACGCATGTTTTCTTAAAGGCTTCAAGGTTGATGATGAAGATATCCTCCCTGCGCTTTCGTTTCTGGTGAGTGAATTGACTGCATTATTCAACGGTCACGGCAATAGCCTTTTACCTGTACCTGCAAAGGGGAGCGCCTGCAAAAGATTGAACCTTTTTCTGCGCTGGATGGTGAGGAAAGATCATGTTGATCCGGGCGGATGGCTGGGGATACCGACAGGAAAGTTGATGGTGCCATTGGATACTCACATGCAACGCATATGTTCCCTGTTAAAAATGACACATCGAAAAAATGCGGACATGCGTACCGTCAAAGAGATCACCGGTGCATTTCGACGAATCAAGCCAGAGGACCCGGTGCGTTATGATTTTGCTCTCACGCGTCTTGGGATTCGCAGCGATGCGGATCCCGATGCTTTGCTGAGGATTTGCTCTTGAAGCAGGCCTGAATTAAAATTCCCACATGACCGGATCAGCATTTAGACAGTCTGTCACGCTCCGGCTAATGGTGTCCATTTCTTTTAATTCTGTGTCAGATATATGTCCTTCGGCCGCTTTGGCGTTTTGTAAGACCTGCTCGGCGTTGCGTGCCCCTGCAATAGCGCACACCCCTTTATGCGCAACAACCCAGGCAAGCGCCAGTTGCCCAAGGGTAAAGTCATATCGATCTGCAATGGGACGAAGCCTGTTCAGTGCATGCTGAACCCGTTTGAAGTTCTCCCGCTTAAACAGCTTGTGTTTCGACCGGTGATCTCCTTTGGCAAACTTGTGGCCCGGGCCAAATTTGCCCGTTAAGATCCCCTGGGCCATAGAAGAATAGGCAAGAATGGTGATATTATTCTCAATACAGTAAGGCATGGCGTCTTTTTCCACATGCCGCCAGAAAAGGGAGTAGGGCGGTTGCAGGCTGTCGACACGAGCGAACTGGGCTGCTTCCTCTAATTGACTGTAAGAGAAATTTGAGACACCGATTGCCCGGATCTTTCCCTGTTGCAGGAGTTCATTCATGGCCCGCATGGTCTCCTGGATCGGTACCACTTTGGTGCCCCAGGAACCGGCAGGCCAATGTATTTGATAAAGGTCAATATAATGAGTGTTCAGGTTTTTTAGGGAGCGGTGACACCTCTCAATGACCTGGTCGTATTTGAGATGATTGGGAAATATCTTGGTCGCGTAAACCACCTGATGTCGGACATCGCTCAGTGCTTTCCCCAGGATGCGCTCGGAATGACCCCACCCATATTCCTCGGCTGTGTCGAACGTGGTAATGCCGGAGTCAAAGGCGGCTCGGATCGCCTTGGTTATCTCGGCGTCATCAATACCTGCCCACATGCGTTTGCCTGCCTGCCATGTGCCCATGATGATAGGCGTAATCTTTACATCTGACATTCCGAGCGAGTGTAGCTTCATGTTTATCACCAGCCTTTTGGTAACTTAGTATTCCTCCATTCATTGGCGCTTATAGCAACCTTTTTGTCAAGTCCTTTATTCGTATCTTATAATTTTGAGTAATTTGACAAAATATGTTATAAGCAAAAATAGTATTACTGTAATTGAGCGAAAACGCTCAATTGGGAGCAATCAGTATTCAGCAATTAGCAGTCAGGTCAGTACTCCTAACCCAAAGTTTATAAAACTGACATAGGTGAAATATACATCCACGTTTCAAATTCATTAACTGAGTGATGATCGCTGACAGCTCCCTAATTGGGTTTTTGCTCAATCAGGGTTTGACCAAAGAAACTGGAGAACATATGTTTGAGCGCATAAAAGCGGCTAAGGAACGACTGCGAGATTACGCAAATATCACTCCGATTATGACCTCTCGAACGCTCAACAGGCTGGTTGGGGTGGAAGTATACTTAAAGTGTGAGAATTTCCAGAGGATGGGTGCGTTCAAGTTTCGTGGGGCTTTTAACGCCATGTCTCGGCTTTCAGATGCTGATAAAGATCGAGGGGTCATTACCTACTCCTCAGGAAACCATGCACAGGCAGTCGCACTCGTGGGAACGTTACTGGGAATCAGGACCACGGTAGTAATGCCGAATGATGCACCCGCTACAAAACGCGTTGCTACTGAGGAGTATGGTGCAACCGTTGTCGAGTACGATCCTCAAAAAGCTACCCGTGAAGAGATTGCAAAGGCTCTTGCAGTCGAGCACGGTTATGCAATAGTGCCGCCTTACGATCACTTAGACGTTATCGCTGGCCAGGGAACAGCCACCCTGGAGTTGTTTGCAGAAGTCAAGACACTCAATATGCTGCTGGTTCCCTGTGGCGGCGGCGGACTCCTTAGCGGGTCGGCCATTGCAAGCAAAGGCATTGAGCCATCCTGCCGAGTTGTTGGCATTGAACCTGAACTGGCCGATGACGCTACAAAATCCTTTCATACAAAGACACTCCACACTGTCAGAAACCCACCCACCATTGCCGATGGAACTCGTACGCCTTCTCTCGGAGAGATGACGTTTCCATTGGTCTTGAAGTATGTCGATGATATGAGAACGGTATCGGAAACAGAGATTATTGAAGCTGTTAAGTTCCTGTTTTATCGGATGAAGCTGGTGGTGGAGCCTTCAGGCGCTCTGGGAGTGGCAGCTTTGTTAAGCCGCAAGGTATCACCAAAGGGGCAAGTAGGCGTCATAATAAGTGGCGGCAATATCGATGCAGACACTATGACTTTAGTATTAAACACTTGAAGTAATACGGCGATAAGATGGTTCAAGATATTGTTTTCCCGCTGGAAAAAGTTATTAGCGACACAATTCGGGGTTTGCCTTTATATATCCATCCCTACAGGCAACCTAAGGTATGGGGGGTAAAGGGGGTAGGCGAATACTGGTATGGAGAAGGTGCTCGGGAAAAAAGTAATAAAAAGGTTCGGTAAAACTCTTCCGCTTGTCAAAATACTGACCCCTGAAACAAGGCTTTCCGTTCAATTTCACGACACCAAAAACGAACTCTGGGTAGTAACGGGCATCGATAAATCAATAGCTGGAGAAAAACCGGCACTCATTGTTGGGTTCAGTCTTGAAGCCGTTAAAAAATATTCAGGCAGGGTCGCTGAAAAGTACGGAGAGATGCTAAAAGGTTACGGAGAAGCCCTCAATAAGCTCATCAAAATTCTTGAGAGCCATGATCGCGGTAAACAGGCCCTTGAAAACTCTAAAAATGCTGCCTTGGCCGCAGAAACTGTAAAAAATCACGTTCCAGGCACACGGGAACTTGTTGTAGATCTGGATAACGCGCGAAAAGCAATGGAATGGTTTTACAACTACCGCGTGGTCAAGATCGGGGATGTTATTCCAATACCGTCAGGGACATTGCATGCATTAGGACCCGGGATTGAAGTAGTGGAGCCTCAAATACCCGGCCCCACACAATCGCTTGAAGACGGTGAGACCTATCCTGTCAGGTATTATTTTCCGGGATACGAAAGACCCGGAGTAGAAAAAATGCTGGATATTGATAGGGCCGCAGAAATGAGTCCTGGTTTTACTGAAGAAGCTCTTCCTGAGATTATTAACAATGAAAATGGTTGTGTTGTGGAGCGCCTGCCCGGGAAATTCGAAGGTAAAGGGCTTGAGGTTCACAGGATAATAATGGAGCCTGGAGCAGTTCTTGAGATCACAAATATTCTTAGTTTCCACACTATAGTCAGTGTGGAGGGCGAGACCAGGATCATCACAAAAGATTCAGAATACCCTGTGCCTAAGGCCAGACCTGACGGGGAAATGCTCATAGTTCCGGCGTCTTCAGGGCCGTATAGAATAATAGCACAAGACAGTGCGCAGATCATCGATACATTCACACCAGTGAAGATGAATCGAATCGGTTGAGATATGTCAGGCTACCTTTGAGAAACCACTGAATTGGTCGCGTTCGGGGTCCATTGTGAATCCGTACTTGTCTTCACCGTTGAACTTGAATTCTATATGTGAGGGGTCGATTGTGCCGTCGGCAGATGCGTTCTGATGAATTGTGAAGTAGACCGTTGCGGTTGAAGCCGCAGAATCGTAAAAAACATAGTCCGGGTAGAGTGGGATACTAATTTCAGTCGATGGAACCGGCAAACCGAAATTGTATGCCTGGCCAGGGCCACTCCCCGAGGCCCTGCCTATTTTCCAATTGAACCGGTCTTCAACAGAATCCCTGTCCATCTCCTTGCTAAAACTGAATTTCATGGTGAAGGTTTTGGAAGTATTGGCATTTGCCAAATATGAATCTAAGGCAGAAACCTGGGTTTTTACAGATTTCAAATACATAAAGTCTGTTGAATATGCGAACATGAATTTTGGCGGGTCAACTTTATACACATACAGACTCAGCATTTGTGCAAGATCTGGTCGTTCTTGTTCAATATAATCAACCTGCTCCTGTGCCTTGTCTATTTGGCCTAAATCAGAGTATGCATAGCCCATTTCAGCATAGGCGTCATAAAGATCATCTTCAATGCCTGTTGCTTCCTTAAACTGACGGATGGCATCTTCAAGACGCCCCTGCCTGCTGTAGGCAAGGCCTAACCCATAATTGCCATTTGGACTATCCGGCGCCAGGCGTTTAACCGTGTTGAACTGATTTTCTGCATCATTATATTGACCTAATTCCAGATAGGCCTGCCCCAACGAATAGTAATTATTTGCATTTGGGTTTAGTCTTACGGCTTCTTTATATTCATTCTCCGATTCCTTATAACGATTTTCAGAGAAATAGAGATTCCCAAGCATAATATGCGTATCGTCCCGGTACGGGTTCAGGCTGATCGACGTTTTGTATGCCTTAATTGCTTTCTCAGTTTGATTCAACTGGAGGTATGCATTTGCCATATAATTGGAAGCATCAACAGAATGTTGGGATTGGGGTGCAAGACCGATTGACCTCTGGAATTCCTTAGCGGCCCCTTCATAGTCTTTTCTCATATATAGATCAATTCCGTTTGACAGGGCCCTATTTGCCAATTCCTCTAACTGAGATTGCCGTGAGGCAGTAGAAATAAATATGTTTTCTGCCGCAACACTATTCACTAAATTCATCGTACATTACCTGATCATTGGTCACTGATTTTTGCAATACCTGTTTTTTATATCGGTAATATCTATATGTTTCTTTAGCATTTTTTATTAAGATAAACTATAATTTACGAAATGAATAAAGGTAACATCTCAATAAGTCAGGGCATTCCGAACCTTCCCCCTTTTGTAAAGGGGGATTGAGGCCTGCCCTCCCCGTCCCGATACCGGGTCGGGATCGGGAGGCGCGACTTGGTGGCTATATATCGGAACCTAAAGAAGCAGTTATGTTCGATCAGCCACTCTCGCAAAGTATCAACGCCAGGTTTGGGCCAGGGGGGATTTTTTTAATACAGCCCGAATTTATTGAAAACTTACAAATAAAGATCGTATGCTTACAAGGAGGTACTCAAGCCATGTCTGATGAAGTAAGAGCGGTGCGTTTAAATTCAGGTATCAGGAGGGGCGAGCAGATCGAGTTCTATTTTGATGGCCAGCCGCTAAAGGCCTTCAAAGGTGAAACCATAGCAGCAGCCCTGATGGCATCCGGGCATATGGTGGCTCGAACTATGGACAGTCAACCTTTGGGTGTTTATTGTAATATCGGGATTTGCCACAGTTGCCTTATGACGGTCAACGGCGTCAGGAGCATTCGGACCTGCAGGACACCGGTGTCACAGGGGTGCCAAGTGGAGACCCAGCACTTTGAGAGGACAAAATAACATGAACCAAAAATTTGAGACGTTGATTATCGGTCTTGGGCCGGCCGGAATGGCTGCCGCCATAAAACTCGCCCAACAAGGGGTTCATGTCGCCGTCGTGGATGAGAACCCTGAACCAGGGGGCCAGATCTACCGTCAGCCGCCAGGCGATTTTGTCATTGAGGACAAAAGTTTTTTAGGTGTCAGATATCGGGTGGGCCAGGATATCATCCGGCAATTCAACCAGTTGAGGGACAAAATTACTATCTTCAGTGAAACCACGGCCTGGGGTTTTTTTGAGGGCACTACCATGGCCTTGGAACATATGGGCCACATAGAGCTGGTTGAGTTCGATAAACTGATTCTGTGCGAAGGGGCTATGGAGCGGTCCATCCCGTTTCCAGGGTGGACACTCCCGGGCATCATGACTGCCGGCGGTCTGCAGAAAATGATTAAATATCAACGGTTGTTGCCAGGGAAGCGGTTCCTTCTTTCAGGCGCCAGTCCGTTGCAGCTCTCTGTGGCGGCCAGCCTGGTTAAGGATGGGGCGGAGGTAGTTGCCCTTTGTGAGGCAATAAGAATTAAGGACTCCCTGAAGCTAATGCCTGAAATCATACGGCAGAAGGGGTTATTTAAGGAAGCTGTTTCCTATCTGTTTCCAGTGCTGAAAAAGTCGGTTCCTATTCTTCGACCCTATTCAGTGATCTCAGCGTCGGGAGATAACAGGATCAGGGAAGCGACCATTGCACGCCTGGATGAAGACTGGGCGCCGATTGCAGGGACGGAAAGGACCTTCGAGGTGGACACGGTCAGCTTGGGATATGGTTTTCTGCCCGTGGCCAGGCTCGCCCGACTGTGTGGCTGTGCTCACGTCTATGATCCTGTTCTCAAATCATGGAAGCCCGAAACCGATATTTTCATGCAGACCAGTGTGGCAAATATTTATACTGCCGGCGATTCATCAGGCGTGGATGGAGCCGACCTGGCCGAAGTCGAGGGCAGGATAGCCGGTACCCACGCCGCGGCAGAACTGGGAAAGATATCGATGGATGAGCGAGATCGCCAGTTCAAATCACTTTTTCATACACTGGAAAGTATAAAGAGGTATTCCAAGGTATTGAATCGGGTTTTTTCTCCACGTTCCGGTCTGTTCACCATCATGGAGGATGATACTATCGTCTGCCGATGCGAACGAATCACAGCTAAGGAGGTTTTTGCCGGAATTGAGAAAGGTTTCCGCAATATCAATGAGATAAAGAAAACCAGAGTCTGCATGGGCCCATGTCAGGGGAGAACATGTGAATCCATTGTAACCGAGTTGATGCTTCAGAAAGGGATTCCAATAGAAGACATTGGTCACATGACGATCAGGCCGCCCATCACCCCAATGCCGGTTTTCATGTTCGAGGAATATGCGCATTCGCTCTGAAGTTGAGCCCTGCCGCCCATTCAGAATGGAGTATATTTGCCCTGATCACGCCCTCTTCAAGGCCTCGCGAAATTTTGCTGTTTCTTCCGGTTCTGTTTTCATGGTTTCCGGGTCAATCACGACTCCGTAATCTTCTTTGGCCTTTTCCACACTGACATAACCATCGGCCACGTCACTTTCCACTAATTCCACATCACGCTCAAAAGGATTTCCGTATCCGCCGCCACCTGCCACGTCAATAATAACCTTATCGCCTGGCCCGAATTGCGTAAGCCCATATGAATTTCCGGGCTTCCCGTTGATAAGGAACTGTGCCTTTAAACCATCCTTGCCACCAAATAACCCTTCTGGAGGATAACGGTACCTTCCCGACTGAATCCCCAGATTCACAGGCGGCAGAGGCGCATATTCATCGTCAGGAGCCCTGAATATAACCCTTCTACCCAGCCCTCCTTTCATTTTGCCGGCACCACCTGAATCCGTAATAATCTCTCTCTTTTCTACCAAAAGTGGCGTATCGCTCTCAAATATCTCCACCGGCGTGTTGGCGCCATTGGCAGGGAATATGAAGTCATAGTAACCATCATTCGTGGCGCTTGCCCCCATACCACCACCCCTGATAATCACCGAATGCCACGGGCTACCATTGTTTCTCCTGCCGTAAAATACATTCATGGTTGCCGGTGTCCCACCACTTCCCGCAATAACCCTGTCGGGCAGAGCTCCGGCCATTGCCCTGTAAATGATCTCGGTAAGAAAATGCCCTATCTGCATGCGGGCAGCAACGGCAGCAGGGAACTTACAGTGAACAACGCTTCCTTCTGGTGCCTTCATGGCTATCGGAATTGTGCAACCGTCATTGTTGGGTATTTCCGGGTCAAACATGCTCTTCATTGCCATAAACACATAGGCATAGGTGAAATTATAGACCACGTTCCCCCCCCAGTCTACCTGGGGAGAAGATCCATCAAGGTCTACCGTTATGTCACTTCCATGCACTTGGATGGATGCCTTTATGACCACATCGCCCTTACCCTCCATCTGCTCCACAATCCCTTCCGCCTTATAAATGCCATCAGGGACTTTTTGTATGGCCTCTCTCATGCTGTTCTCAGTGCGGTTGATGATCTCGTCTGCCAGATCATCCAGTCCGTCCATCTTATATTCATCAAGCATCTGGATAATTTTTTCTTCACACACATGATTCGCAGCTATCTGGGACCGTATGTCACCGGTGACCTCATCCGGCGTTCTTACGTTCCACCGGATCATTTCCATAACGGCCTCATTTAGAACCCCGCCATCATAGAGTTTCACCATAGGTATGAACAACCCATCCTCGAAGACATCGTGGTTATCAGAAGATACCCTCCCACCTATATCAGAATGATGGAAAACACACGCAGTAAACGCTGTAACTCTGTCTTTGTAAAAAATGGGACTAATCACACATATGTCATTCAGGTGCCCGGCAAGGGCCCATGGATCATTGGTTATGAAAACATCGCCTGGCTTGTATTCATCTAATGAGCGTTTGTTAACGAGATTTTTGATTCCCAGTGCCATGGCCCCGGATTGACCTGGCGTTGCAAATGACCCCTGGGCCAGTTCTCGACCCTTTTTGTCTGTGAACATACAGGTATAGTCGTGCGCATCTCTAAGCAGGCTTGAAAAGGCCGTACGCGCAACCGCACCGTCCGCCTCATCCACGACTGATATTAACCTGCGCCAGAGTATCTCCAAGGTTATGGGATCAAATTCTTGCCCCATTTCTGTTCCTCCTTATTTTAGACAGGATTTCCAGGATTAACTTGATTGTGTAATACATTCGTTTTTATAAAGCGGCGAAGCCGCGCTATATAAAATTGCGTAGCAATTTTATAGATCAATCCACAGGAATCCAAAGTCGTCAACAGAGATTGAAGCGTCTTCGCCAATAACAACAGTGGATTCTCTCTCTTCAATGATTGCAGGGCCTTGAAATTTTGAGTCCGGATACAACTTGTACCTGTCGTAGATCGTATAAGGGATAAAATCCTTTGCAATCCCCGAGTATGCTTGACGCTCTCCCTTTATGGCATCTTTTAACGAACCAGCCCTTTTTTCCATCTTAGGCAATTGTAACAGCCTTTCAGGGAGGCTGGCCCTAACCTTGAAGTTGATAAATTCCACAGGAGAATCGGGATAGGTTCTTCCGTAAAGCTTCTCATATATTTCGTCAAAGCGCCTGCGCATATCCTCCTTTTTCACATCAGTAAAATTGCCTTCAAGAACAGGAATATTGGTTTCAGATCCCTGCCCCACAAACCTGGCATCAACTGATCTCTCAAATATAATATCGTCGGCTGTTCCTGATTTCTGTAAAGTCCTGGCCCCTTCAACCTCCATAACCTTAAATATTCCTTCGATTTCACTAAAATCGGCCGTATCAAGAGCAACCTTATGACTTCTTACAAGATCAAACGCCCTGGGAGCAGTGAAAAACCCAAGTGCTGAACCGACACCTGCATTAGGCGGAACGATTAACCTGGGTGAACCCAATTTTTTGGCCAGACCATAGGCGTGCACCGGGCCTGCACCACCAAATGCCACCACAGTTGCCACCCTGGGATTTCCGCCCTTTTCTGCTATATGTGTCTTTGCCGCTGCGGCCATGGTTTCGTTAATAAGGTCATGAATACCCCATATGGCCTGTACGAAAGACACACCAAGAGGCTTTGCGATCTTTTCCTCAATACCACGCCGGGCAGCCTCCTTATCAAGCTTCATTTCTCCGCCAAGGAAATAGCCCTCATCCAGATAACCCAACAACAGATCAGCATCCGTCACACCTGGCTCAGTTCCACCCCTGGCATAACATATGGGGCCGGGATCGGCTCCTGAACTCTCCGGTCCAACCTGGAGTGTTCCCATTTTGCTGACCTTGGCAATGCTCCCGCCTCCGGCGCCAATCTCCATCAGGTCAACCACGGGCACCTGGATAGTAAGTCCACTGCCTTTCATGAATCTTTGAACGCGACCTACCTCAAAGGTAGGGACCACACCGGCAACTCCTCTCTGAATCAGGCAAGACTTTGCAGTGGTTCCTCCCATGTCAAAACAGAACATTTCCGGGATATCAAATAGTTTTCCATAGTACTGGCCTGAGATAACTGCGGCTGTTGGCCCGGACTCAATTATCCGTACCGGAAACTCAGCGGCTGTTTCAACGGATGTGATGCCACCACTGGAAAGCATAATAAATAACTTTCCCTTCGAACCAATGGCTTCCAGCTTTTGAGACAATTTAGATAAATACCTGCTTGTTAAAGGCTTGACATAGGCATTTGTCACGGTGGTGCTGGTTCTTTCGTATTCTCTGATCTGCGGAAGAACTTCATAAGAAATTGAGACTGGAATGTCAGGGGCCTGAGCGCTAATAATTTCTTTGATCACCAATTCGTGGGCCGGATTCTCGAAAGAGTTGAGAAGGCAGACCGCAATTGACTCAACTCCCATATCGATCAATCTGTTTACTACCAGTCGCGCTTCTTCGCGATCCAGAGTCCTCAATATTGTTCCATCACTCCGAATCCTCTCATCAACTTCTAATCGAAACCTCCTTGATATCAGGGGCTTGGGAAATTCAGCAAAAACATCATACGGGGCATAGCGTATTTCTCTTCCGAGCTCCAAAACATCCCTGAAGCCTTTAGTTGTAATGAGCCCGGTTTTCGCTCCCTTTCGCTCTATGATCGAATTGATAACCAATGTGGTACCATGGATCACCTCATCCAGCTTTCCCACAAACCCCGGGGTTACCTGTTCCAATTCTTCTATGCCTTGCTCCACAGCGTCCGAAGGATCGCCTGGAGTGGTCAGACACTTGTTAATTCGTATTTCCCCTGTCCGGTCATTTAAAAGGACAAAGTCAGTAAAGGTGCCACCAATGTCACACCCCAACCGATAAAACATGCCATCAGACATATATACCTCCCTACTCCCTACTGCTTATCATTGAGTGCTGTCAGGATCTTCTCCGGAGTGATGGGCAGATCCGTGATCCTGACACCAATGGCATCATAGATAGCATTGGCAATGGCAGGTGCGGTAGGAACAAGTCCTGGTTCACCAATTCCTTTGGCCCCATAAGGTCCATCCTTATCCACCGGTTCAATCACGACGGGCGTAATAGGGATAACATCCTTGGCAGTAAGCATCTTGTAGTCGCGGAAGTTGGGATTCATAACTCTCCCATTAACCACTTTTATCTCTTCCGTGAGGCCGTAACCCACGCCCGTATAGACTGCGCCATAGACCTGGCCTAATAAAAGGGTCGGGTTCATTGCCTTTCCCACATCGTGGGCGGCGATAAGCTTAAGGATCGTTATCTCTCCTGTTTCTTCATCCACTTCAACTTCAACGCCTGTGGTGCCAAAGGCATAAGTCATGGACAGATTTCCTTTCATTTCTCTATCCAGCATCTCTGTGGGTGGATCATAGAACTCCTCGGCGACCACAACCCTGCTGTCACCCACCCCCACATGGAGCCCGCTTCTCACAATCTCACGCACATCCATCTTGAAATAAGGATGATCAGGGTCACTTCTGGGAAAGACCATCCTCTCTTTTATGTCTAAGTTTTCGGGATCAGAAATCAGGCCGTAGTCAAGATCCGGTTCTACAAAATCGGGATCCTTTCTCTTTTTCCTCTTAAAACCGCCCTTGATCAATTTGGGCATGTATTCGACAGCCATATCCAGGATCTGTTTCTTGACCTTTTTGCAACACCTGATTGCCGCATTGCCTGCCATAAAGGTATGACGGCTCGCATGTGTCCCTGCATCCCATAAACTCAATCCGGTATCACCCATAGTCAAAGAGACATTCTCTGGTTTAAACCCCAGTGCCTCTGCAACTATCTGTGAAATCACCGTGGGAGAACCCTGGCCCTGATCCGTTCCACTCTCGAACACATCCACACACCCGTTCTGATCCACCTTAATCATAATCCCATGACCGTCAGACATATATACCCTTGCGCCACCTGCGACATGAATAAGGGATGCCATGCCAACGCCTCTGGCCTTTTTTTTATCTTTTTTCTTCTTGTCCCAGTCGAGTTTTTCTTTAACTGAATTGATACATTCTTCCATGCCACAGGAGGTTATTTTTAACCTCTGAGGCGTTTCATCCCCAGGCTGATTCCGGTTTATCAGTCTGAATTCTGCGGGGTCAATACCGGCCTTTTCGGCCAGTGTATCCATTGAAGTCTCCACAGCGAAACTTGCCTGGGGGTTACCGTAACCCCTCATGGCCTGGCAGTAGATATTATTGGTATAAACGCAGGTCGCCTCAAAAGACACATTAGGCACCCGATAAAGTGACGACATGGGCATCATCATAACTGACGGGGTTGTGGCACCCCAGGATGTGTAGGCCCCATTATCCAGAAGGGCCTCACATTTCCTGAAGGTAAGCCTGCCTTCTTTGTTACATCCCTGCTCTATGTCAAAGAGGGCGGGTTGTCTTGGCGGAAGAGCAAAGAACTCTTCTTCCCTTGAAAATAAGATCTTTACCGGTTTTCTTGTCTTTAAGGCGAGCTGAATGCATATGAACTCATAGATATCCGTATCCAGTTTGGTCCCGAAGCTACCGCCAACGATTGCATTCACAACCCTCACCTTTTTGTCCTTAAGGCCGATCTGGGCGAAATATTCCATAATTCGCTGCTTGCCCAAATGAATAACGTTAGTCTGATCATACAGGCTCCTCATACTCTACCTTAATTAAATCAAGCGCTTCCTCTGCTATTTCGGGACTGATGGCTGCAACGGAGGCTACCTCATCTCGAAACTGACGAACCAAATCTTTTTTCAGTACTGTTTGATCTTTTATGAATCCAACCCTCACATCAGGGATATCGTATCCGGTTAGGATCGCTCTCACGCCGGGAAGCTTTTCTGCTTTGGACTTATCAATGTTTTTGATTTTTGCGTGGGCATATTTGCTGTAAAGTATTTTTCCATAGAGCATTCCCGGGCGTTTGAGATCATCGATATAGATTGCCCTGCCTGTTACTTTGTCAGTTTCTATGGTTCTTGGAATGCTCTTTCCCACATACAGATACTCAGACATCACTTCCTCCGTTAGGGTTTACTTAGTTAAAAATTATGTAATAGTTCAGCCGCATATTTTTCTGACAGGATTAATCCCGCTTACAGCGGGAGATTAATTTTATCCTGTAAATCAAAAGTAGAATATGTATTGTTTTAACACACGCTTATGATTAAAGATGAACAGGACAAAAAATCTTGTTTATCCATGCCTGCCACGCGAAACGCGGGGTAATCCCGTCTAAAGGTTTTTTTAACAGGTGAACTAGTACAAAATTATTTTCTATCGCTTTCTATCGCGGCCATCCCTATGGCCTCGACAATCTGAATGTATCCGGTGCAACGACAAAAATTGCCAGCAATGCTTGTTCTGATTTCGTCTTCCGTTGGATCAGGGTTTTGATCCAGAAGGGATTTTGCAGACATGATCATTCCAGATGTGCAATATCCACACTGGACTCCGTTGTTTTCAATAAATGCCTTTTGGAGTGGATGCAACGCTCCTTCAGCACTGGCAATACCCTCGATTGTGGTCACTGATTTTCCTTCTATTTCGGGAATTGGATACAAACATGAACTAACTGCGTCGCCGTCTACAATAACTGTGCACGCGCCACACTCACCGACCCCGCACCCTTTTTTAGCACCGTTTAATTCAAAATATTCCCGTAATGTCTCTAAAAGTGACCACGTAATCGGAACCTCTGCTGTTACGGGGTCACCATTTAAGGTAAAAGAAACTGGCACTTTTTTCATCTCGAGCTCCTTAGTACTAATGATTTCTGGTAACCATTCACCGCCCGTTCGCTTCGCTCTCTTTAGGTGCAAAGAACGCTAAGTTAAATCACTTTTTTCCCTGCGGACTCAGCGTCTCAGCGGTGAACTATTATTAATTTTTAATGCGTTCAGCAGCTAACCTGGCCATTCGGGGGACAAAGACCTGTATGATTTTTTCGCGATACCATGCTGCACACCTCAGGCTGTCCCTGAGAGAGCAACAGTCTCGGGATGATGCGATTTTCCCTGTCTCTCTCAGCACATCATCGTCTAAGGGCTTCCCTTTTAAAAACTCCTCGGCCTTATAAGCCCTGATGGGTGTTGGCGCGGCCACGGTCAGGGAAATTCTTGCATCAGATATCTCTTTGTTCTCAGACAGCTTGAGAGCAACGGAAATTCCCAATAAAGGGAGCTCCATTGCCTTCCTCCTTGAATGTTTCCAGTAGGCGCTTCCAAAGCCTTCCATTTCCACTGGTATTTGGAACTCAACAAGGACCTCTTCTGCCTTTCGCACGGTCCTGTAAGTCCCGGTAAAGAAGTCAGCTATGGGTAGGCTGCGTCTTCCCTCAGGTCCCTCCAGTACGACGGTGGCGTCAAGCGCCAGAAGCGGGCCGGAAGTGTCTGCTGAAGGCGCAGCGTTACAGATATTCCCTCCAACCGTTGCAACGTTCCTTATCTGAACCGATCCAACCTCAGAGGCGCCATCATGTAAGGCAGACAGCTCGGTTTTGACCAGATCTGACTGCTCCAGCATCCTGTGAGTGGTCAGGGCTCCAATATGGTAATCGTTGTTTTTCCTGATATATCTAAGATCCTCAAGTCCCCTTAGAGATATCAAAACCTCTGGAGCCTTTCTCGTATTCCTGATTTTGACCATCACATCGGTACCCCCTGCAATCAGGGTGGCCTTGGGGCCGTATTCTTTGAGAAGGCTGAAGACCTCTTCCAAATTCTCAGGCTTTTTATAATCATAGTCAATCATATCTGAACCCCTTAATCGTTGTCGCGGTTATCAAATACTCTCTTGCTCTTTCTCTCGGATCGCGGTAAAGACCCGTAATCCAACAACTCTACATTTCCACTCACCAGGATCTCTTTCTTGATCTGTGTACTTATTCTTTTGCTCAGGTCACTGTCCTGGCTTTTGTCAACGCCTTCGTTGCGCTCGACTTTGATGGTCATATAGTCTTTGCCATCTTTTTTCCTATCGAGAATGATCTGAAATTCACTGCCTATTTCATCGATACCAGAAAGGACATGGTCGATCTGGCCCGGATAGATGTTAACTGCCCTGAAAATTATCATGTCGTCGGAGCGTCCCAGGATCCGGTCGTGTCTCGGCAGAATAGATCCGCATGGGCACTCCCCGGGAATCAAACGGGTTAAATCCCTGGTCCGGTAACGAATGAGGGGGACCGCTTCTTTCCTTAACGTGGTCACTACCATTTCTCCAGTCTCTCCCTCGGGAACCGTCTTTAGCGTCTCAGGGTCCAGTATCTCCAAAATATAGTAGTCGGCCCAATAGTGTATCCCGGTGTGATAAGCACAGTCCAGGCCGGTTCCCGGACCGTAAAGTTCAGTCATGCCCGGGATGTCAAACATGTGCTCAATCCCCAGAAGATCACCAATCCTCTTTCTCATGGCATCACTGGATCGTTCTGATCCGAAGATCATTTTCTTGAGGTTTATTTTGTCTTTGATACCCCGCTTGTTTACCTCTTCAGCCATTAAGAGCCCCATGGACGCAGTACAACACATGACAGTAGTCTGAAAGTCAATCAGGAACTCGCACTGCATATCCAGATTTCCAGGGCCTGCCGGAATGGCCATGGCGCCAAAGGCCTCGCATCCCAACTGGAAACCGGCACCGGCAGTCCATACACCGTACCCAACTGCGATCTGAATCCGGTCTTCCTGAGTGAGCTGAGCCATCTCATAACACCGTGCAAAGAAATGTGTCCAGTCTTCTATGTCTTTCTGCGTGTAACAGAGGACTTTTCGTTTTCCAGTAGTGCCCGATGAGGCATGAATTCGCACAACCTTTTCAAAAGGCACAGATAGCAGCGGAAACGGATATCCATTCTGCAGATCTTTTGATGTTGTGAAAGGAAGCTTGTCTAAGTCATAGAGGGAGCGGATATCTCCAGGGCGGACACCTGAATCGTCCATCTTTGCCTTATATACGGGTGATCCGTTGTAGGCATGGTTCACTGTCCATTGCAAGCCTTTGAGTTGTAACGCTTCCAATTCGTCACGTGTTTGCACTGTGGGCATAAAAGTCTTTTTCATGATCTTTCACCGCTTAATATAAAAGACATAAAAGCCTCAATAGAACGAGGAAGGTATAGGGTTGAGCTTTACATCCGGCCGTAAACTTCATTATTAATCTAATTCTTTATTCCTTCAAACCATCACTCCCATACCCCACTACCCCAGTCATTCTGTTTAATGTGCCATATTTGGTATAATTAATACTATTTGTGGAAAAACAATTAGTATGACTATACAGATAATACAGGCTGCCAGAAAAAAACTTACACTTTTAAAAATTGTGGAAAGCCCTATTTCTGGAGCTAATGCTTTTACCACGTAAATATTAACACCAACCGGTGGGGTAATTGCTCCCATTGTTGTGACCATCGTCAAAATGATTGCGTACCAGATTGGATCGAAACCCAAAGCCATTCCCAATGGAAAAAAAATAGGGATGGTGAGGACAAGAAACCCCAGTGAATCTATAAAACATCCCCCTATGAGATAGATCAACAAAACGAATGCCAGAATGACATAGCGGGAAACATCAAGCCCGGCGGCAAAGTCAGCAACCATAAATGTAATTCTCGTTACTGCTAAGAATCGACCAAAGATGATAGCTCCAGTAACAAGCATAAAAACCATGCATGATATCTTCAGCGTATCCCCGATAGAGCTGATAAGACCCGTCCAGCCCAGTCGCCCGGTTGGTACGATAACCAAGAATGTAAAAAAGACCCCGACGGCACCTGCTTCGGTAGGGGTGAACCAGCCAATGTACAGTCCCCCGATGACCAGAACGAATATAATTACCGCTTCGATGACCCCAGTGAGAGATCTTACTTTGTCCTTAAAGCCTGTCTTCGGCCCTGCCGGACCAAACGTCGGATTGATTCGGCAAATGACAAATATGGTGAGCACGAACAGGGCCCCCAAAATGATGGCAGGAAGAATACCGCCTAGGAAGAGTTTGATAATGGATTGCTCTGTTTGTAAACCGATAACAATGAGGACTACACTGGGAGGCATAACCGTCCCCAGGGTACCTCCGGTGACGATAGTGCCGCTGCTTAACATATTATCATATTTATACTTCTGCATCTGTGGCAGGGCTACTTTTCCCATGGTAGCAGCCGTGGCCGTATTGGAGCCACAGATTGCAGCAAAAAGCTCATCAGCGCCTATTGTGGCAATAGCCAGTCCTCCGCGCCAATGGCCGAACCACTTGTAGGCCGTATTGTATAGCCTGTCAGCAATACCCGAGTTAAATGCAAGATACCCCAGAAAGATAAAAAGAGGGATAACCGTGAGACCATAACTGGAAAATGTGGACCAGATGTCATTTCCCACCATGTTGATAGCTGCCTTGAAAGAGACCGCATACCAAAATCCGCAGAAACCGACGATGCCCATAGTAAAACCAACCGGCATGCCCAAAAAGAACAGAACTGCAAGGAGAATAATGATCCCGATAATCCCGATCAGAGTTAAACTCACTGTTCTTCCTCACCTGTTTTAAAAAGGGCATTTAAGAGTTCTGTAAAAAAAACCAGGGAGAGCGCGGCACACCCCAAGGCGGCTCCATAAGTAAAAGGGTAGTAAATAATTAGAAGTGTCTCAGTAACTTCGCCTGTCTCCTGAAGGATGTTTGCATATTTGGCGATTTGCAATGCCGCCATGCCGAAAAAAATCATACAGATTAGGCTATTTATACTTTGAAGTACCCTTTGGGTTTTCGCTGAGAACCGAAGCACCAGTATATCAACAGAGATATGCCCTTTCTTGATTTGGGTATAGCCCAGAGCAAGAGCCGTTACAATAGCTCCAAAATAGCCCATCAGTTCATAAGTCCCTCTGATCGGTCCCCATATAAGTCGGAAAAAAATATTCGCGCAAGTCAAAACAATCATTGCCGATAAAAAAAAACCTGCTATCCACATGAAGAACTGATTGATAAACTTACAAAAACTTTCCAGGAACGCCATCTGCTTCTCCAGTCTTAATCAAAACATAAAAGCTAAGCCTGCATAACTCATGACGGCTTTAATCCTTAATAAGTATCCGCTTATAAACATGATTAAATGTTTTTAGGTGGCTGCACATAAAGGCACATACCCTCTTAAATGCAACCACCTCTCCGTTACTGGCCGGAATACATTTTTGTAAATCCGACAATATCATCAACAACCGCTTTAGCCGGAAAACCTTTGGCTTTAGCATCCGTAATCCACTTTCCCGTAATAGGATCAAGCAGTTTATCCCATTTGGCCTTTTCTGTTTTTGAAAGTTCGATTACCTCAATGTTATGGGTTTTTTTCGACCATGCCATGGAGTCTTTCACATGATTATCCATGTAGACACCTGTCCACACTGCCTGTTGCGGACCTAACTCCTCCATTACTTTCTGGACATCCTTTGGCAGGCTGTTCCATTTGTCCATATTCATGACAACAGCAAAGGGGATAACACCAACGTCGATCTTGGTCACATAACGGCATAACTCGGCAAATTTGAAATCTTTCATGACTTCTAAGGAAGAAATCAGTCCTTTGACGGTTCCTTTTTGAAGTGCTTCCGGTGTTTGGGGCATCGGCATTCCGACGGGATTGCCACCCAGGTTCTTTAGCACCACCCCGGCACTTCCGGGAGCTCGAAGATCCAATCCTTTTAGGTCACCAAGATTTCTTACCGGGACTTTGCTCATAATATTAAAGGGTGCCGTGGTGAACATCGTAAGAACCTTTACTTTTCCAAAAGCCTTAGGGTGATATTTTTTATAAAGATCCCATAGAACAAGGCTTGAAACCGTTGCACTTGGCGGATTAAGCGGCAAGGTAGTGGCATTTGTAATGACAAACCTGCCCGGCTGGTATGCCATGCACAGGCAACCTATATCAGCTTGGCCGGCAATCACTCCATCCATCATAGCCTTGGCCTTAAGCAGGGTCCCTCCCGGGAACGTCTTAATAGCTACCTTCCCATTGGTACGCTTTTCAACCTCTTTTTTCCACCTCTCCATCTGAACACAGGGGAATGTGGGGGCGGGGGGAAAGTTAGCATAATTCAGATTGATGGGCCCTGCAGCAACTGGTGCTGGAGTCCAGGTAATGGTGAAAAGTGTTGCCAAAAAAAGTCCGGACAGTACAAATCCAATTTTTTTTCTCATTTCTCTACCCTCCTTAATTGTGGATGATTTGTTAACCCCTTATCACGATAACCTCTCTTTTCACCTCCCCTCTCATAAATTTAAGTGCCTAAAAAATACTCGGTTCCACAAACTCCCCAAAAACATCTCTGAAAACATTCGACATTTCACCTACCGTTGCATAACTTTTGCAGCACTCAAGCAGGTAGGGCATAACGTTTTTCTCTTCTCTGGCCGCCTTTTCAAGTGCTTTTAAGGAATCTTTGACCGCCTTATTGTCCCTATCTTTTTTGAGTTCCTTAAGTCGTTTAATCTGTAACCGTGCCCACTCCTCGTTGTATTCGTGGAGTTCCACCTCCATGTCCACACCTTCTGTGTACTTGTTTACGCCGACTTTTATGACTTTACCTTCCTGGATTTTTTTCTCAAACTCGTAGGCCTGCAATGCCACCTCTTTCTGCACATACCCGGTCGAAACAGCCTCAACCATGCCACCGACCTTCTCTATCTTTTCCATCTCTTCCAGGATCTTTGCTTCCATTTCTTTGGTTAATGTTTCTATAAAGTATGAGCCGGCCAGGGGATCCACTGTATCCCTGAGCCCTATTTCATCCATGAGTATTTGAAAAGTCCTTAAGGAAAGGAGTGCTGCTCGCTCTGTGGGAATCGTATATGCCTCGTCAAAAGAACAAAGTGCTGTTGTCTGGGCTCCGGATAGGGCCGCTGCAAGTGCATAGTATGCCCCACGCACGATATTATTTTCCGGCTGCTGTTTGGTCATACCTGAGCCGCCACCGCCGAATATGCCGCGGAGGAAAAGCGATTTCTTATTCTGAACATCATATCGTTCTCTCAATAACTTTGCCCATAATTTCCTTGCCGCCCGAAATTTTGCCACCGTCTCCCAGATGTTACCATAAATATTCAGATTAAAAGAAAACCTGCCTACAAAATCTTCTGCCTTGTATCCACGGGCGACCACGTTATCGATATAAGCAAAGGCAATCATTAAGGCATAGGAAATTTCTTGTGCCGGCGTACAACCGGATTCTCTGATATGGTACCCCGCCACAGAAACCGGATTGCATCTTGGTAGTTCCTTCATTGAATACTCTATAGTGTCACCGATAAGCCGCACTGCTGGTTCCACAGGATAGATCCATGCTCCCCTGCCAACCATCTCCTTGAGGATATCGTTCTGAGGAGTGGCTGAGATCTCATCCTTTTTGTACCCGAATTTCTCAGCCATTGCCTGATACATGGCCAGCATGATCGAGGCCACTGCGTTAATTGTCAGACCGCTCCCGATACGGTTCAATTGGATATCCTTGAACGCGATCTCAAAATCCTTCAAGGAATCAATGGCCATACCCACGCGACCCACTTCGCCTTCAGCCATGGGGTCATCAGAATCAAGGCCCATCTGCGTGGGGAGATCGAATGCAACATTAAGCCCCGTTTGCCCATGGGAGATCATTAGCTTGAATCGTTCGTTTGTCTCCTCCGGCGTACCAAACCCTGTGTACTGGCGGGTTGTCCAGTTTCGACTCCTAAAACCCATGGGGTGAATACCACGGGTAAAAGGAAAATCGCCTGGATTCGCAAGGTCCTCCTGGTAATCAAAGCCGATCTGTTCAAGATCATCGGGTGTATAGACCGGCTTGATTTTTATGCCTGACTGAAGTGTGACTTCTTTAATGGCATCTTTTTCATCTTTGATATATGTAGCTACTCCCATGATTTCCTCATTTTCTTTCTATGTGATTTAACTGTGGTTCCATAAAAGGGTCAATCAGCTGCGTGCCTAAAAGTTCAGAATATGGGTGGATGGTCACGGACTATTTTGTTGCATTTTCCCCTATGAACTTTACGATCTCATCAAAGTGAACTCCTCCAGGAAAGATCCCCTTGACCCCAATATCTTTAAGGGTAGGTATGTCTTTGTTAGGAATAACACCACCCACAACAATCAATTTGTCACCAATATTCTGCTCTTCCACCAGCTCCATCAGTTTCCTGCAAATTGGAATGTGCGCTCCGGACATTATGGAAAGACCAATGACGTCAGCATCTTCCTGGATGGCCTGGTTAACAATGCTGGGTACGCTCTGGTGAAGACCGGTATAAATCACCTCCATACCGGCCTCCCGCATGGCGTGGGCTACAACTTTTGCCCCTCTATCATGGCCATCCAGTCCTGGTTTGGCCAATAAGACCCTTATTTTTCTCTTTCCCATGTTTATCATCTCTCCTGAAAGGTTAATTCGCTTCGCTTATCCCCGCTGAAACAGCGAGCAAACCGGCTCCCGATCATTTATTTATCTTTTTCTTAACATCTCAATAAGTCTGGGCATTCCGAACCTTCCCCCTTTTGCAAAGGGGGATTGAGGGGGATTTTCTTAATACAACCTGAATTTATTGAGAACTTACTCTTTTTCCTATTGTGCACCTTAACCAGTGTAGGCCGTGTTTAAATTAATGGGTGAACATATATTTTTCAGCATTTTTAATTTGACATTTATTTGAAATTTGCATGCCCCGTGAAATCTGTAAACTATTTCACTGGGGGCTTTGACCTTTGTCATTCGAATTCATTATATTTCATGTTTGGTCCCTTTTAGGGTGGTAGTTTATCCTACCGAAGATACTGTCTTGCAATAGTAGTCTGTAATACCTCATGAGTCCCGCCACCATATAGGAGAAAGCGATTGTCCCTGTAATATCTCTGGACATTGTACTCCATGGAATAGCCATAGGCTCCGAAAATCCTCATGGCCTCATCTGTTGCACTACATGCAGATTCAACTGTGAAGTACTTGCCCATAGAGGCTTCATTCAGGCAGGAAATCTTATTATCTATCTGGTGGGTAACCTTGTCGACCATCAGTCTACCAGCCTCCAGGTTCACTGCCATGTTGGCAATCTTTGCCTGAATAAGCTGGTACTTTCCAATCGGTTTACCAAATTGCACTCTTTCTTTACAATACTTTATAGAATCATCCATTGCAGCCCGATGGAGGCCCAAAGCCAGGGCGGCAGTCATGATCCTGATTTCTGCCAGAATGGTGAGTAACACATCCAGCCCTCTGCCGAGCTCACCCAGCATGTATTCAGGAGGTACATGACAATTATTGAAATAAATTTCTGAGAGAGCTGATGTTCTTGTGCCCAGGGTTTCAAATTTTTTGCTGTGGGAGAAACCCGGGGTATCGGTCGGGATAAAGAAAAACATAAGTCCTCTTAATTTCTTATCCGGGTCAGTCTGGCAGAGGACAGTATGGAAATCGCCATATGGGCCACTTGTTGACCACGTCTTCATTCCATTGATCACATATCCGTCACTGGCCTTTGTGGCCAGGGTCCTTACCGCACTGAGATCAGATCCAGCCTCAGGTTCAGTAAGCTGAAAAGCTCCAATCTTTTCACCTCTCAAAGCCGGCCGCAAATATTCTTCATGCATCTCTTTAGTGCCATAGAGATAAAGGCCATTTGTAGCCATTAGACATTGCATGGCCGTCACAGCAGCCAAACTCAAAAGCCCCCGTGCCAACTCCTCCATGGCGATACAGTAAAGAGTAGTGTTCCCGCCTGAACCGCCGACTTTTTTGGGGTATCTAATCCCCAGGACACCCATATCAGCAATCTTTTTAAACAGGTCAAATGGAAATTCCCCTTTCTCATCAATCTCCCTGGCTACCGGGATCACTTCCTCATCCACAAATCGGGCCATGACCTTTCTTATAAGTTTTTCCGGGTCTGAGCGCAGCATTATACCCCCCTATTTCCCCATGCTATCCTTAAGTGCTTTTGTAAATGCCGGAACAGCTTCGTGAAGGTCACCCACAATGCCCCAGTCAGCCACTTGAAAGATAGGGGCTCGGCCGTCTTTGTTGATGGCAATGATATATCTCGAACCAAGCATTCCGGCCCTATGCTGGATAGCACCAGAAATACCGCACGCGATATATATTTCCGGTCTTACTGTCTGGCCTGTTTGCCCTACCTGCCGGTCAGCCGGTAACCATCCCTCTTCAACAATTATCCTTGTACCAGCAACTTCGCCTCCCATGACTTTAGCGAGTGAAAAAAGAGATTTCATCCCCTCCTGGGAACCCACACCCCTTCCACCGGCCACGATTACCTTGGCATCACTCAGGCTGACTCCCTTGCTCTTTTCCCTCACTGCCTCCAGGATCTTTGTGCCTATATCCTTTTCAGTCAGGGAGACCTTATGTTTTATCACACTTCCCTTACCCCTACTCTTTGGTAAGGCTTCCATAACTCCGGGCCTGACCGTGGCCATCTGGGGACGTGAATACCGGTTGGCGATAGTGGCCATGACATTCCCGCCAAAAGCAGGCCTGGTCTGAAGAAGAATCCCTTCCTCCGGGTCAATTGTTAATTCCGTGCAATCCGCAGTCAGCCCAACTCCCACCCTGCGTGATACACGAGGAGCAAGGTCACGGCCTATATGGGTTGCGCCCATGAGCAGGATATTTGGTTTGTATTTATTGACCAATTCTTCCACAACATTTGTGTAGGCATTGGTGCGGTATTCTTTCAGGTTTTTGTGCTCTGCCAGGTACACTTTGTCTGCGCCATACGCCATAATCGTATCGCATAGCCCTGACACCTGGTATCCTAGCAGCAAAGCAGAGACGTCTTGATCTATTTCTCCGGCCAGTTCCCGGGCCTTACCCAGGAGTTCCAGGGAAACCTTGTTCAACGTGGCCCCTCTCTGTTCAGCAAAGACCCAGACCCCTTTCCTGTCGTTGAAGTCGGGAATGGCCCTTGGTTCCACGTCCGTCTGAATTGCTTTTTCTTTGCATACCTCAAGACAGGCTCCGCAGGAGGTGCAGTGCTCCAGGACGTGCGCCTTTCCATCTCTTATTTCCATGGCACCGTAAGGACATACTTTAACACAGCGTTTGCAGCCATTACATAAATCTATCTCAACCCAGACTGCCATCTACATTTCTCCTTAATCCGAAATTTGTATTCTCAGATCAGTTTATTTTCCTTGAGCTTTTCGACCAAAGTACCGGCAATTTTTTTGGCATCACCCTCCAGCATCTCTCCCTGCCTTTTGAACTTGGGAGCGAAGGTCTTAATTACCTGAGTAAAAGACCCTTCCAGCCCTACATCTTTTGCCTGTACACCGATATCAGACGCATTCCATATCTTGATTGGAGACTTTTCTTTGCATGCATCTATTAGTCTTCCAACCATAGGGTATCGAGGAACATTCAGTTCGCCAATTACTGTCAGCAAGGCCGGAAGATTGCATTGTACACGCTCGTAGCCATCCTCAAGCCGCTTTTTGACAATTATGTTTTTTTTCTGGATTTTTTCAATCTCAAAGACATAGGTTACCTGAGGCACGTGTAAATAATCAGCCACCTGGGGCCCTATCTGGGCGGTGTCTCCATCAATGGCCTGCCGACCGCAAAAGATCAAATCATACCCACCTATCTTTTCTATGCTTTTCCCCAGGGTAAACGAAGTAGACCATGTATCAGCGCCGGCAAAAGCACTATCTGAGAGAAGAATTGCTTCATTGGCCCCCATGCCTATGGCCTCGGACAGGGCATCAATTGTCTGAGGAGGACCCATGGAAAGGACTGTCACCTTTCCGCCTTCGGCTTTCTTTAGACTGATGGCTGCCTCCAGAGCATGCCGATCATCGGGATTGATGATACTTTCTACGCCTTCCCTGATCAGGCTTCCCGTTTTGGGATCCAATTTAACATCTGTTGTATCAGGGACCTGTTTAATTAAAACGATGATGTTCATTGTGTTTGCTCCGTTTCTGGCATTTGCGGCTTTCCATATAAGGAGGAGTGTCCGTCTACCCTGAAACGTTCGAACCAATTTCAAAACGTCCCCTTTTACCCAATATCTTCGTCAGGCTCAAATTTTAATCCTCGAAATACTCAATGTATTTCTGTGGTTAAAATTTTCGCCTTTCTTGATCTTGAATAAAATTGAACATTTTGAAACTACCTCGTTCATATTATTCCTTTCTCCTTAAATTCCTTAAGTTCCTCATCTGTGTAACCTATCCGGCCATAAACCTCGCCATTGTGCTCCCCAAAGCGTGGGGGAAAGGAGAGTTTACGATTTAATTCTTCTAAGTGCGGTGTCGTGTTGGGAGGCGGGGGAAGGGTGATTCTGGTTCCGGTCTTGTCGTCTTCGGCAAATAGCAACCTACGTTCCACAAGGGGATCGGCGACCACTTCGGGAATGGTCTTTATCTTGCTTATGGGAAGAGTGATCGAGTTGAATAAGTCGATCAATTCCTCGGAAGTATGACTTTTAGTAATTTCATTGATGGACCGGTTCAAATTTTCCACGTTCCCTATCCGACCTGCATTTTTCTCATACTCGGGTTTATCAAGGGATTTGAACATTTCAGTGGAAATCAAAGATTTCCATTGTCTGTCATTACCCATAGCCACATATACAAACCCATTACTTGTTTTATAAACGGAAACCGGAGAGAAAAATTCGTGGGTATTACCCCTGCGGGTGATTTTCTTGTTTAGTAGGGTAGAAAGTGTTATCGGCACCGTGAGCCATGATACAGATGACTCAAACATGGACATATTGATACAGGAGCCCTCTCCTGTGGCCTCACGTTTATAAAGGGCCTTCATCAAAAGCCCGTAAGAATGCTCGCTGGTACCCATATCCGGAAGAGGTATGCCCAAAACCTGGGGATCTCCATCCGCTTCACCGGTCATGTCCATCAGGCCTGATCTTGCTTGCAAAATAGGATCGTATGCCGCCTCATTGCTGTCCGGACCAAAACCGGTAACACCCAGCCATATAATATCCGGCTTAAGGGCCTTGAGGGACTCATAATCAATCCCCAGTTTTTGATAATTCCTGGGGAGCTGATTGGTTGCAAAAATATCGACTTTCAGCTCCTGTATTAGAGAATGGAAGATTTTTTGGCCCTCCGGGTCTCCAAGATTCAGCGTCAGTGCTTTTTTGCCTGAATTAATGCACAGGTAATAGGCATTCATCCGCTCTTCTCCAAGCACATTTTCGCCAATAAGCCGGTTTGGGTCCCCATATACAGGATGCTCCAGTCTTATGACCTGTATGCCGTCGTGGGCCAATCGGTAAGTCAAATAGGGTAAAACGGTCGCCTGTTCAAGGGATAACACGGTGAGATTCTTGAGAAGATTCATTAGGCTCCTCCTTCCGGTCTAAGGGCCCTCCGGGCCGGCGGTCATGTTGAAAAGGGATTTTATGGAGGGACGAAAGTAGCTACATAATGATTACATTGTATCTCTTTTTTACTGGAGTTAACAGTATCTGTCAAGAAGTTTTCCTGCGCCTTGTACGTCTTTTCTTCTGATACTTTTGCACGGCTTTGTTGTGCTCAGTAAGGGTTTTGGAAAAATGGTGGGTACCGTCATTTTTGGATACAAAATAGAGGTAATTGGTTTTGGCCGGGAAAAGAACGGCCTCAATTGCCTCTTTTCCAGGATTGGCTATTGGCCCCGGGGGGAGGCCTCGGATAACATAGGTATTATAGGGGGTGCGTTGAGTCAGGTGTTTTTTCTTCAGGTTGCCGCTGAAATCTTTGATACCATAAATAACGGTGGGATCAGTTTCAAGGCGCATCCTCTTTTTTAGCCGATTCAGAAAAACGCTTGCAATAATGGGTCGTTCTTCAGCACGACCCGTTTCCTTTTCAACGATGGATGCGAGAGTGATCACCTCTTCTATGGTCATGCCCGATTGTTCAATCTTTTCACGAAGTGGACCGATTACCTCCCAAAAACGTTTTATCATCACTTCAACAATCGACATGGGGGAGAGACCCAGGTCAAACTGGTATGTATCAGGGTAGAGGTAGCCCTCCAGGCTCTTCGCGGATATGCCGTAACGATTTGCTACATCGGGATCACAGGTGATTGCCAGGAATTCCTCATTTTTCACAAGGCCTTTTTTCTCCAATAACTCCCCGATCTGTTTTATTGTATACCCTTCAGGGATAGTAACAGGGTGGGTTATGACAATCCCTTTGCTTAGAGTCTCCAAGATCTTGAGAGGCGGCATGGCTGAGCTCAGCCGATACTCCCCGGCCTTTATGCTTCTGCTGTATCCCATCAGCCTTGCCCAAAGGAGGAAAAGGCGTTTACCTTTGATGATCCGTTGCGACTCGAGTTCATCCGCGACCACATTCAGTGTTGCGCCTTCACGGACAAAAAAGACCTGAGCATCTCCTCCTTTCTCAGCAGGATTTGAGAGGTAATACCCAAATCCAACAAACAGAAACGCCACAATCAGAAAAACAAAGCCAATTACAAAATAAATGAGTCTGTTTCGCAATAAATGAGTCGACATTATGCACCTTGAGCAACTTATACAATCACTTCGTGATTCTATCCTGAGTGAACTTGGACCTAATTTTTCTATTTATGATACATTTCACAATAGAGTTCAAGAATAACGTGTAACTTTTCAGTAAGTTCAGGTATTCCTTTAGCTTCCCCCTTTGAAAAAGGGAGATTGAGGCCTGCCATTCCCGTCCAATACCGGGACAGGATCGGGAGGCGCGACTTGGTGGCTATATGTCGTAACCTGACGAAGCAGTTATGCTTACCGCCCATGCACTGAGTGTTGAAGATACTGTAAAATCTTATAAAGACGGCGCCGCATCCTATGTGCCCAAAGATGAAATGGTAAACATTACAGGCTTTTTAGAAGATATATTGGAAGCCAAAGAAAAGGGCGGGAATTTCTGGTGGCGCTGGCTTGACAGATTGGGCACATATTATGAGAACTAATACATTTCCTGGTATAAGTTCATCTGTTTATTTTTTTTGACAAGATTAACAGGATGGAATGGATTAGTTTTTTTCTTGTAAATCAAAACATATATCCTATCTTTAGAAATATTAGAAATATTTACCATTAACTGATTAAATAAGCATAGTTAGCCATAATTATAGCTATAATACGTATCTGCTCAATAACTCGGGGATAAAACCCTTACGGGTAAACTCCAAAGAAGGAATTTAGGCATAGGCCTTTTATACAGCCCCTGAATATTGAGTTATTACTATAATACTCCAATAAAACAGTTTTATATCAATTCAGCTAAGTAATTTGTTACCAAACAAGCTATTTACAATTTACGTAAATAAACAATCATTATAAAATATTAAGATTATTATAACACAGTATTATTAAAAAGATATACAAAGACATTAAAAAATCGTATTTATCCTGTAATCCTGTCAAAAGGTCTTTACTCAAGGGTCATTTTTCGGCAATGTTGCGTATTGCCTTAGCAGCAGATTCCATATCCTGTAATGTGTTGAAATATCCCATGCTTATACGAACTGTTCCCTCAGGAAAAGTCCCCAGGGTCTTGTGTGCAAGGGGGGCACAATGCAGGCCTATCCGCACAAAGATGTCGTATTCACTATTTAGCATATCACCGGCAGCGTCTAAAGGGATACCCTCCTCCATCCATGCCAGGTTGATCGCGCCACAACCCCCTAATTCGTGGCCAGGCCCGGTCGGTAAAATGCTGTCAAACGTCAAAGAGATAGTAGCCGTCTGAAGTTCAGCGTCAAGGGGCCCGTAAATTGTGAGACCAGGGACATCGTGCAGGGCCTTAAGCAGGGCTGAGGTGAGGCCTTTCTCGTGTTTCCTTATTATGTTTACACCTTCATTCAGGATGAAATCGACCCCAGCTCCAAGTCCGGCAATACCAACGTTATTCTGGGTCCCACTTTCGAGGGCATCGGGTAAAAAGTCCGGTTGCTGGAATTTTTCAGAAATGCTCCCTGTGCCACCCCGCTTTAAAGGCCGGACGTTCAGGCCTTCCCGTATATATAGGCCACCTGTTCCCTGGGGACCTAAGAGGCCTTTATGCCCGGTGAAAGCCAAAAAATCAATACCATCATCCTTAACATCAATCGGGTAACAACCTGAGGTCTGGGCAGTATCGAGCAAAAGTGGAATATCACCTATTACATCTTTTACAGCCCTTACATCCTGGATTGTGCCGCAGACATTTGAGGCATGATTCAAGACCAATAATGAGGTATTTTTCCGGACAAGAGCTGGCAGGGCATCGATGTCAAGAAGGCCTTTACGGTCGCAGGGCGCTATTGTTAGAGTAATGAAATCGCTTTCTTCAAGGTGTTTCAGTGGTCTCAGGACGGAGTTATGCTCCATTGCTGAAATGATGACGTTATCCCCTGCATTCAGGAAACCATAAATAACGGTATTGAGTGCTTCGGTGACATTCATTGTAAACACAATGCGCTTTGTGTCGGAAATATGAAACAGGGTTGCGAGACTTTCACGAGTGTGCTGAACAACGCGAGATGCTTCAATAGACAATTGATGTCCTGATCTCCCGGGATTCGCCCCCACCTCATTCATATAATGAATTATCGCTTCCGTCACCTGGGGAGGCTTTGGAAAGGAAGTAGCGGCGTTGTCTAAATAGATAGGTTTTTTCATTAGTTCGAATGCCTTTATTAAGGCATACGTCGTTGGGGTATCAGTTTGATATCAAACGCTTTATGCGGCCTTGTATTTACCGGTCAAAGCCTAGATCCTGTGGTTTGCCGCCGATGCAGTCACAATGCCAAACGCGGGGCGATTCCCGTCCGGCAAAATAAATAGTCCCGTGATCGGGTCGATCCGACCACCCAAGACAAACAGCCTCGATCCCAAGCGAGTCAATTTCTTGAGCAAGTCTTGACGGAAACTTTCTCTTTTCCCGATCAAGGAATTCATGAACAGTTGCCTTGAACTTGGAGTAACCCTTCAGGAGGTCTCGGGTGTGGGCCAGAAGGGCTTCCGAAGGGTGAGAATCACCGGCTATTTCAAATCTTATTGTCTCTCCCTCTTTTTCGATCTCGACTTGCCATCCCTCGTCATACTCTAAAGGGGTCAGACGTCCCAGAATTGGATCGGTAAATCGGTCCTTTGGCAGTTTGTCGTCGCTCTCCTCCATTGTTTCTGCAGCGAAATCGAGGAGGGCAGCTATTTTCGAGGTCTTGTCCTCTCCAACCCCATCCAACTCCTCAAGGCTCAGCCACCCTTCCTTGATCAACCTCGCAAACACAAAGATAAGGGCCGAATACCTGTAGTCGTATTTCTCGTCTAGTTCTCTCCTCCTCTCTGTCAGGAAATCATGTAGCCGCCAGATATCGTCCGGGCCTGACAGCTCTTTTACCTTGGCACGGATCTTTCTGGCCAGCTCAGCGCATTCCCTTTCATAGGCTTTCTCGAAGGCTTCCTTGGCTTTCTTCTTTTCCGTTTTTGACCACCTGATCTCGTTCATGTGAATCCTTCTTCAGTCCGTTAGAGGTATGCTGCGGCCAACGGAGTGGAGTACAGAGTTTCGGAGACGACCGGGCTTATTGCGGGGCAACGCCTTGGAACAACTGCCACGCTTTTGGCCGTCAGCCTGAGCGACTTGTTCGACATTTCAGTTTTTCCATTTCAGTTCTTTGCTTTGTTGTCATAAATTCTTTGGCAGTTTCTAAGAGCCGTTGAAGTAACTTATTGCTGACGAAATTGCGACTTGTGAATTCAGAAACTATATCTGGCTTAGGCCATCCATGAGGGCAGTTTGAACCAACAGTAAATCTTTGGGAAAATAGTTCCCGCACATCATCGCCAAGCCACATTTCAGGGGAATCAATCTGGTGGTGTACCATCCAGTGAACTCGGGAGCTTTTCCACGTTCGCATTGCGTGATACATGAAATTAGCAATGTTCGTATTCCTCTTTTGGTCCATCATGTCGTGATGTTCGTCAACGTGTAAAATATGAGATGGTGGTGTCAAAGTTCCCCTTTTAACACGGTATTCCCACCGGGAAAAAGTTTTGTGTTGCTTTTCAACGATAAAAGCTATACGCCGATTACCCCAATCCAATAATTCTCGAAGCCGTTTCTCGGGATTCTCGATTAGGTTGAAATAGTCCAGATCAATATCCAGGATACAGCTCATTCTCCAAAATCCCTTTCATATTCCGACTTGAGTCTTTCCCATAAATTCTTTAGAGCAGCGTAGCCTGAACTATTACGGTCTGGATATTCCTTTGGATCGTCCAGCGCCATGCTGAGTACATCAATCAAGCACTCCATATCCCAACGGTAAAAGCCGATCGGTCTCTTCCCCTTATATTGTTCAACCCGGCGGTCAAGGCCAAAAGCTTCCGCCATAGACCAAGTATGCCTCTGTAATTCCTCAAGTTCCTCACCCGTAATAAGCATATTGACTTTAATGTCCCTTGAACCAGGCTTAATCATAGTCGTTTCTCTTTTTTTTATTGTTTGACGAATCGCTGG
Organism: Desulfobacteraceae bacterium 4484_190.2; assembly: GCA_002050025.1. GTDB lineage: Bacteria > Desulfobacterota > DSM-4660 > Desulfatiglandales > Desulfatiglandaceae > 4484-190-2. Next base: position 6,617 of record MVDB01000039.1, on the reverse strand, counting down.
GTTGACGCAGTCAGTACCACGATTCACGGCGGCGAAGCCGCAGTGAACCAGTGATTATGAAGGCCTGTTTATCTTGTAAATTGTAATGATATACAGAAAAATTGTAAAATCTGATGTCTTCAAATTTCAGATATTTGCCAATATATGTAATAATCAATGTTATCAATACGTTGCGATATGTGTTACATACATGCAACGGGGATGAAGGTGCCCAGATGAATCTGAATTTTTAGTCTACCCCAACATATTGTATTTGACCACTCTTGGTCAATCCAATTCGTCGGTCTACAATTCTTGCCAGATTCTTTACCCGATATTAATTCAATTCCATTGCACGAGACAATAATTATCATTTGGTTGATTGATTTTCTTGGTTTTTAAGGCCGTCCTGCTTTTCCGCTTTTCACTATTCTTCTCTCAATTTGTTGAATTTATTTATTGGTCAAGGATGAAGCTATTTTCCGTATCTCGCTGTTGGCAAGTGCTTCAAGCTTCTTTTTGACAATTCGTGAGTAATACTCTTGCTCTGTCTTGGTGAGAGGCTCTCCATTGAGTTTTTTTAAGACGAGTTCTTTTTACTTTGGAGGGAAAAAAGTACTAAGGTGAAGGCTCAACTGAAATGACCGGAGCTGCCTTTTTCTTTCTTTTTAACGGCAACCTGTTTATGCCATCGTAATGGAATGCTGGAATGCTCTGAAATTCCAAATAATGTCAGAAATGCTGTGATATTCAAATTGTAACCCAATGGCCTATTCGATCTTTCTATTCAACGGTCAAAACGCAGATTAGAAGTGTACAAAGGTGGATAAAACCCGAAAATCTCCCGACTTGATAATGGGTGCCCCCTTTTTTTGATGAATTCGTAAAAAGAAATGTCTTGACGAAGGCTCAGCACGATTTTGAAATCATTCCCCCTCTTTTTCGAATGGAAGCGTTAAAAAATATCATCCAATGTCACAAAATGGTGAAAGTATCCTGTATCTTTAAGGGAGTTGTCAGGGCCGTAAAGGCTGATCAACGCTTTTTCAAGGGCATAACCGCGGGGCACTTTTAGGAGAGCGCATTTTCGTTGCATTTCCGGAATAATATCTGTCGCGATTTTTTTGTTCTGATGTTTGATTTCGCATACCGTGATGACACGATCTGCCCGCTTGTACAAAAGATCGATCTGAAATTTTTCATCATTTTTTTTAAAGTACGGCGAAGCAAGCAGTAAGTCGTCGGCGAAATCCATGACAAACGCCAGCATGCCGGCATGTTTAAGACAAAACCGTTCGAAAGCAAACCCCAGCCAGGGATCAAAACTGTTTTGCGTCAGGGTTTCAAACAGCCTTTGGGAGCTGCTTTCCTTGATGACCCGCAGGTTCGGTTCGATATATTTGAAAAAGAAAACCAGAAATTCATCCGCCAGTGTGTATTTTTTGAATTTGGAATTCCCGCTGCGGTCAAACGGAATAAACGACCGGATCATCTCCGCCCGTTCGAGATTTTTCAGATACTGATTCAGCCCGCCGCCGGAAGGAATCTTGGTTTTCGAGCTGATTTCACTTAGTGAAAAGATGCCGTTTTTCAAAAGATTGATTATCTTGAGGTAGGTCCGGGGCTCCCTGAACTGACTGTAGAAAATACGCTCGACCTCTTTCAGCATGATCCCATGCGGTGAAAAACACAACGTGTTCATATTCTTATTAAATGATTGGTTGGGGTTGATCTGCTCTAGATATTTCGGCACCCCGCCAAACACCAGTTGATAGTTTAAAATTTCCTCCCGACTTCTTTTTTTACCCAGAAGATAGGCAGCTTCCCCTGGAGAGAAGCCTTTCAAGAGTATTTCTATGGTGGTGCGCCCGTAAAGGGCATTCGAATGAAGCACTTTTTTCACCATGAACGCGGCGACAGAACCGCAAAGGATCAGCATAACATGCTTGCCTTTCCAATGGTTGTCCCAGTAGTACTTGAGAAGTGAAACAAGTCTGATACGCCCAGCGGCCATCCACGGCAGCTCATCCAGAAACAGGACTTTTTTGGCCTTGGTTTTTCTTTTTATGATCTTTTCCGTAAGGTATGTAAACACTTGCTCCCAGTTCGCAAATCGAACACTATCAAGGATCGGGTCATCAATCTGTTTTTTCAATTGCTGTGAAAAATGATCAATCTGCCCATGAGTAGTTTCACCTTCCAGGGCTTCAAATTCATAATAGAACTTTTTTTTCTTGGCAAAACATTTCACCAGGCTACTTTTGCCAATCCTGCGTCTGCCGTACAGCACAACAAGTTCATCTTTTTCTGAACGATAAGCATCATTAAGCAGTTTCAGTTCGTTTTTTCTGCCCACAAACATGAACGGTCTCCTCATGGCAAATTAAATAATCCGCAAACTAAAATTATTATATTTTGTTTGCGGATTTTGTCAATAGTTAAATTTAATCCGCAAACAAATATTTATCTGTTTTCTTTGCGGATTTTCGCCTTATACATTTTTCTTCCGTAATGTCAGGCTTGCAGGGTGCTTACCTTCTCAAAACCATTCATGTAGAAGTGGGGCGGCCTTAAGAATTTAAGTTTATGCCTAAGGTTACATCGTTTCAAATGAGAAACAGCAAAAAAGGTCAAAGCCATGAGTCTTCTGTGCTTTAGGGGTGTTCGGGAAATGGGGATGTCGCTTACAGAATGGCTAAATATCTGGGAAACGACGTTGCAGTGTTGTCTAAATAGATAAGTTGTTTCATTGGTTTGAATGCTTAGCAAAAGGTATATGCATTATTTGAACTATTCTCGATCTTGTAGGATACAATAAAAAGCCATAATATGCTGATATTACGACTATATTAAATTTGTTAAATTATTATATTTGACTTGTGTTCACAAATTAGTTATGTTCGTTATTAATGAACATAGACATATAATGAACAAGGGCGAGACAATGAAACTAAAAAGGGGAAATAAAGAGACAGGTATCTTAAAAAAAGCTTTGGAGGCATTTAAGCAAACAACCAACTTAAATGCAACAATTCGACAAAACCTACATGGGCAAGATGCAGAATTTGAAGTTTTACAGAATGATAAAAAGTGGAAATTTGTTGTTGAATTAAGAGAAAATATTACACGAACTTTGATTGGAATATTTTATCATCAAAGATTGTTAAGCATCCAACACGCAGACACAATTATTATCACTAGATACATTAACCCTAAACTCGCTGATTTGATGAAGGAAGATGATATTCCATTTATTGATACGGCAGGTAATGTATACATCAATAAACCTCCCCTCTTTATATTTGTTAAAGGAAACAAGATTCGCGTAAAAGATCAAGTAAAGCCTCCAGCACGGGCATTCCGACCAGCAGGACTGCAAGTTATCTTCGCTCTATTAACGAATAAAGATCTGGAAAATGCTACATATCGAGAAATTGCCAGAAAGGCAGATGTTGCATTGGGTACTGTAGACCGAGTTATGAGAGACTTAAGGCAAATGGGTTATTTGATTGAAATGGGAAAGCGAGGCCGCCGATTAACTGATAAATTTAATTTGTTTATTCGATGGGTTAATGCATACCCGGAAGAATTGAGGCAAAAAAAGCTAATGGGCAGATACAGGGCCGACACTTTTGACTGGTGGAGACAAGCTGATATCGGAAAGTTTCAGGCGTACTGGGGTGGTGAGATTGCGGCAGCCATGTTGACCAAATACCTAAAACCGGAAAAGATTGCAATTTACACAAGGCAGCCACTTGGAAAGAGCCTCATTTTTAAGGTCCTTGAAACTATCGAAAAGGTTTCTCAATCTTTGTCGATGGATTTTTTCGTAGTCGGTGCGACAGCACGTGATATCATTTTAGAATGCGCCTATGGGATCTCAACCATGCGCGCAACCCAGGATATTGACTTTGGGGTTCGAGTGTCAAATTGGAAACAATTTGAAAAGTTTAAAGAAGGTTTAATAAAGACGGGTAGATTCAATTCTACGAAAGAAGTTCAGCGACTCAGGTATAAAGCTGATTTCCCAGTTGATATCATTCCGTTTGGAAAAATTGCAGCTCCAAAAGAGTCATTCACCTGGCCCCCGGAAAACGAGATTGAGATGAATATTCTTGGCTTTAATGAATCATATGAACATTCTATATTAGTGAGGTTGAAGGTAGAGCCGCTTCTTGAAGTGCGTTTTGTGTCTTTAGCTGGGTTAGCCATAATGAAAATAATTGCATGGTACGACAAATACCCACTTCGCAGAAGTGATGCGAAGGATTTGTCACTGTTGATCCGTAATTATTTGGCAGCAGGGAATGAAAATCGTTTATATAGTCAAGAATCAGACCTTATTGTGGATGATTTTGATTACGAAGGCGCGAGCGCGAGGTTGCTTGGGAGAGATATTGCGGCCATTTCACACCGCAAAACCTTGGAAGTTATTATAGGAATAATAAATTCTGAGACAGGTAATCAATTCCGTTACAGACTAGTTGAAGATATGGTCAGAGATCCCGAAAACTTTGATTATGATTTTGAGGAAATTTTACAGCGACTCGAAAACCTCAAAACAGGTTTGTTGGAAAGATCTAAAAAGGTCTGAATAATTCGGATGTTCAATACGTTCCCTTTCAAAGGGTGGTGAATGGAATGCTGGAATGCTGTGTAAGGCGCACAATCAACCCCGCAGTTTGATGCCGAGATTGTGAAAAAGGGCTATTCCCTCATCAATTCCCAGAGTCCGCAGCCCTTTTCTCCCCTTCTCCGACTCTCCTATCACCACAATACCAAGGTTGAACCTCAAACTTTAGACCCAAGACTCCGGCTGAAGATTGAACCCGCCGATATGCTGGAGATATCTGTAACGCATCTTCTTCCCCTGTCAAAAACCCGCCCATGCGGGAGTGGGAGGAGTTATTGGCATCAAGTATCCTTTATAACAATACTGTATTTCTTTTTTATGAGACTCAATACTTCCGCAACTATCTTTTCATCTTTTTTTGTGTAGGAAACTGTTTTCGTTTTATTGTTTGTATCTAAAACATGCCCCTTATTGAGCAGAGCGCTTTTAACTGCTTCATATATCTCCTTATCAGGGGACTCAAGGATTATATGAACTGTACGTTTTAGTGTGTATTTGTTCCTTTTTTGGGCCTTCTTTTTTCTTGAGCTGTTCCTTCGGGCAAACCTGCTTTGAACATTAGCCTGAAGGGACTTAAGCGCTGAGTCAGAGTGATTTACATAAACAGGGATCTTTCCGGCTTTTTCCAGCCTCTCATATAGCGTTTTAGGGTCACGGACAATGTTTACATCCGGAGCGATGGCTGCAGAGGCAAACCGGTTTGCAGAGTCCCTGTCCATATCCCCTTCAAGTAGGCCAAAGCCCTGGTAGACGATGAAATTATCAGCATGCTCCGCCCATGCTGCAATTTCTTTTTTCACATTACCGGGGATATCGTGAACGGAAAGCCGTTTCAGCAGGCCGATGACATCCAGTTTCTCATGCACAGCAAGTTGTGCAATCACTTTCTTCCTGGCCAGTTTTAATACAGTATGGGTATCTATTGTGACGACATCACAGAGATCAAGCAGCCGGCCCAAGGCCTTTGCTGGATAGAACAGAGAATCGACATGTATCTCATAATTGGGCAATACGGTTATTGCAGGTTCCTTGATCGATCCGTTCATGGCATTTAATAAGCGGTCTGTAGCCCGGAAAGCCCGAAGCCTGTTCATTGATGGGTAAATGTCTTCTTTTCCTTTGGAATATGCCACATCAACATACCCCATATTAAGCGGAATCCCTTCAAGAAACCGTTCTATAAACCTCCCTTCAACCCTTTGAAATCTGTCTTTTAAATTTCCAACGCTCCACGATTCTCCATATATACTGCCTGTTTTTGTCTCGACGAAATTATGGTAGTGGTCTTTATTATGCTGGTTTCTTTTCAAGGAGAGCTTTTCCGGGATAAGGAAAAATGGATTATTATTCTTGAGATATTCAATCAGCGAAGCAGTGCTATACCAGACCCCTGCCTGACAGTTGGAGAGCAATTCAAGCAAATATGTCCTTATTTTTGGAAAAGGGATCTGCTTCATTGTCCCTGTGGCACAACCTCTACTGTTAAACCTATCCAAGAGGCTTAAGGGGCCATGGATGAAAAATTCGTTTTCACAGGGCTCTGCATCATTTACAAGGACTTTCCGTATTTGACGTTCCTGCTCCTGCAATGATTGATTAAGAAAATTTTCATATGTCTTTTGGGAAAATTCTATATAGTTGTCAGGATAGGATTCTGTGTAGCTGGAATAGCCCATATAGGTCCCTTTAGTTTCATAATCAACAAAGTCAAGTTTCAGGCTGAGACGGTCTATGTAATCTATCCAGGCTGAATATCCCTCATCATTTACATCCCTTGCATTAACAAAAACTTCCAGGTTTTTCACATCTGCTTTTTCTAATTTAATCATTGGCATTAGCATCAACAAATTTTACTGCGTGTCCTGATTTGGTTACGACCTTTTGAATTTCCGGAAACAGGTTTACCGGAAAAGAGATGAATTCGCCAGAAAGGGAGACAAGTTTTTTTGTATTGGCAAATTCCTTTTCAAGAAGCACTTTCAGGCTTAAATCTCTGACCCTGGCG
>MVDB01000038.1 GCA_002050025.1 Desulfobacteraceae bacterium 4484_190.2 | reverse complement strand
GCATGCCTCATGCTTGGTGCCCAACTTGATGGCAGAGATATACTCACTGTTGAAGGGCTGGAACTACCAACCGGTTTGAGTTCCCTTCAGGAGGCGTTTTTGGACCATCATGCGGTCCAGTGCGGGTTTTGCACACCCGGTATTCTCATGAGCACGCATGCACTTTTTAACGAAAACCCCAATCCATCGCGCGAGGATATTGTCGAAGAGATTTCTGGGAATCTATGCAGGTGTACCGGCTATGAGCACATTGTCTCTGCCATTGAAGATGCCGCAAACCGGCTCTCAAAGGAGAAAACATAATGTATGCAGGATTAGCGTATGTTAGGCCGGAGAAACTGGATGAGGCCCTTGAATTCCTTGAGGAGCACGGCGGAGAGACCGCGGTTGTGGCCGGGGGCACGGACGTCATGGTAGACCTTCGATCCGGTGCGTTGCAAACCGGTTATCTTTTAGACGTCAGCCGTTTATCCGAACTAAAGGGAATCGCGATGCAAGGGGAGGAATTATGGGTGGGCGCCGGTACCACATTGTCTGAAATATATTCTTCGGAAACCCTGGCCCTATTCGCACCTGCACTTCAGAAAGCTGCCTTTACCTTTGGAAGCAAACAGGTAAGAAATACCGCCACAATCGCGGGGAACGTGGTTAACGCTTCTCCCTCTGCCGATACAATGCCACCTCTGCTAATCCATGAGGCCAGGGTTGTTCTTGCAAGCTCAAACGGTGTAAGAACTGTGCCTGTTGAGGCCATGTCTACGGGGCCTTACAAGAGTGCTATTCATCCGGATGAAGTGATTACACGTTTTATACTCAAACCGGCGAAAAGCATGCTTGCTGATTTTCAAAAAATTGCCAGGAGAAAGGCACTTGCCATTTCAAGAATGAACATGGCCGTGATGGCAGAAAAAGATGAGACAGGCAAAATCATGTTCATGCGCCTCGCATTAGGATCAAGCACTCCAACGCCCCGGAGAATGGAAGATGTTGAGGCATTTCTTTTGGGAAAACGACCTGACAGGGCATTGTTGTGGGAGGCAGGCCAGGTGCTGGCTGAAAAAATGGTTGAGATAACCGGACGGAGACCTTCTACGGGTTATAAAGAAAAAGCGGCCCAGGGGCTTTTTATGCGAATGCTTTATCCGTTGGTATAACCCTACTTGAGCCAAAATGTCTTAAAAAATCCCCTCTATCTCCCCTTTGCAAAAGGGGAGGACTTATGCTTTCCCCTTTAGTAAATGGGAGCACTCCTTCATCCCCCTTTAGTAAAGGGGAGTACTCCTTCTTCCCCCTTTAATAAAGGGGGATCGAGGGGGATTTTACTTGATCAATGTGGAAAGATATCCGCTTATTTATAGAGCGTTTATGAATGAGTTATGAAAGATACTTATAAAACAGTCGGGAAAAATATGCTTCGAATCGGTGCTGTTGAAAGGCTGAAAGGGGAACCCATTTTCAGCGCTGACCTGAAACTTGATCACCCGCTTACGCTAAACGTATTACGCAGCAGCCGTGCTCATGCAAGAATTGTTAAGATAGATATTAATGGTGCTCTCAATGTCAAAGGTGTTGTAAAGGTCTTTACTGCCAGCGATGTGCCAGGGAATAATCTGACGGGAATTATCAATAAAGACAGACCCCTCCTGGTATCTGACAAGGTGCGGTTCGTTGGAGACTCTATTGCGTTTGTTGCAGCAGAAAACGAAGAAGCAGCCGAAAAGGGTGTCCATGCAATCAATGTAGTCTATGAAGACCTGCCTGCTGTTTTTGACCCGGAAGAGGCCTTGAAAGATAGCGCTCCAAAGATTCATGAAAAGGGTAATCTCCTTTTCTCACGAAAAGTAAAAAAAGGGAATATAGATAAGGCCTTTGAGAATTGCCAGGCAGTGGTTGAAAAGACATATCAGACGTCCTGTCTTGAGCACACATATCTGGAACCAGACGCGGGTGCCGGATATGTGGACGGGGACGGCACCATTGTTATATTTGCTTCTACCCAGAATCCACACTATGACCACAGTGAGGTTGTTTCAATCCTGGGGGTTGAAGATGAAAAAGTGCGTATCATCCAGGCCGCTACAGGCGGTGGCTTCGGTTCAAAACTTGACCTTAACGTGCAGGGATTTATAGGACTTGCCCTTTACCACCTGAAAAGACCGGTGCGATATGTTTACACCAGGGAGGAGGCATTCCTGGCCACGGCCAAACGGCATCCCCTGACCATGATCATGAAGACAGGGGCCGACAGGAATGGAAAACTCCTGGCCATGCGTGCCCGGATTATTTGCGATACCGGAGCCTATGCCTCATATGGTATTGCCGTTGCTTCACGGTCGGCTGTTCATGCCACAGGACCCTATGAAGTTGAGAATGTAGACATAGAAGCTCACTGCGTTTACACCAATAAGCCATTTTCTGGGGCAATGAGAGGTTTTGGGGCCCCACAGATGGCCTTTGCAAATGAATCGCAGATGGATCTCCTTGCAAAGGAACTTAGTATGGATCCGTTTGAAATTCGGCGTGTTAACATATTCAGACAGGGTTCTGAGACAGCAACCGGGCAAAAACTTACGGAAAGTATTGGGATACTTGAGTGCCTTGATGCCATCCAGCCGTACTATAAAGGTGCTGTGAAAAAATGGCGAACGTCTGAAGCATCGCCATTCAAACGCAAGGGTGTTGGCATCGGGGCTATGTGGTATGGGATAGGAAACACGGGGATGCGGAATCCTTCTACAGCTCGGGTTGAGATGGATCCGGCCGGAGCTGTGACCCTTTATACGGGATGTGCGGACATCGGGCAGGGATCAACAACAGTGCTTGCCCAGATCGTGGCAGAGACACTGTGTCTGGAAGCTGATGCGATTCAACTTGTTGTCGGTGATACAAAATATACCACAAATGCTGGTGCGACATCTGCCAGCCGGCAAACATACATTTCTGGAAATGCTGTCAAAGAAGCGGCCGAAAAGCTTAGAGAACTACTAATGACAGGGGCCGTGGATGTCCTAAAGGTAGGAAAGGGCTCCTTGATGCTCGATTCCGGTTTTGTTGCGGACTCCAATGACAATGCGAAAAGGGTTTCCTTCTCAAAGCTTGCCGCTCGCGCCTATAAAAAGGGGCTTCCCTTTGTGTGCCAGGGATATTTTGATCCGGAGACCGTGCCCCTGGATCCTGAAACCGGGCAGGGCGTCCCATATTCGACTTATGCGTTTGCCTGTCATCTGGCATTTGTTACAGTAGATACAATGACAGGGGAAGTCCGTGTAGAAAAAGTCGTGGCGGCTCATGATGTGGGAAAGGCAATTTATCCAGAGGGAGTTATTGGCCAGATCTGCGGTGGTGTGGCCATGGGGGTCGGCTTTGCCCTGATGGAAGAGTTCATGCATGGGCAAACTGAGTCTATGAAAGATTATTTTATCCCCACATGTAAGGATATGCCTGAGGTTATCCCCATTATTGTCGAATCGAGAGAACCCACTGGTCCTTTTGGGGCAAAGGGCGTGGGAGAGCCGGCACTTATACCAACGGCCCCCGCGATACTGAATGCGCTTAATGATGCGTTGGGAGAACGAATATACAGCTTGCCTGCAAACCTGGAAAGGGTACTGGAGGCAAGCATTAGATCGGGCTGTTTTGGTCCAAAGGAGGCAAAAAATGTCTAAGGTTATTTTAAAGAATATTGGAACTATTGTTAGCGGAAACATTGATGAACCGATTCTCCAGGCAGATGCTATCTGGATCGATGAGGGTATGATTAAAAAAGTGGGCAGTCTTCAGGATATGGATGAAAGTGATGCGCAGATGGTTATCGATTGCAAAGGAACGACCGTGACACCGGGGCTAATTGATTCTCATTGTCATACAGTGCTGGGCGATTTCACACCTCGGCAAAACCAGATGGGCTTTCTCGAAAGCGAACTGCATGGGGGTGTCACTACCATTATTTCAGCGGGCGAAGTTCACTTGCAAGGGAGGCCCAAAGATCCGGCAGGCACAAAGGCCCTGGCCATCCTTGCGGCCAAGTCATTTAATAATTTCCGTCCTGGAGGCGCCAAAGTGGTTGGTGGAGGTTTGATCCTTGAAAAGGGGCTTACGAAAGAGGATTTTGAAGAAATGTCCAGGGAAGGAGTACGCACAGTGGGAGAGATTGGTCTAGGAAGCGTAAAACAACCTGAGGATGCGGCGCCAATGGTCAAGTGGGCCAAAGAAGTCGGAATGACTGTTATGATGCATACCGGTGGAACCTCTATTCCTGGCAGTACCACTGTAACCGCGGATATGGTGATACGCACAGACCCCGATATCGTTGCCCATTTAAACGGCGGTCCCACGGCCATTCCCATGGACGAAGTAAAGAAACTAATCTATGAAACCAAGCTCGCACTGGAAATTGTCCATTGCGGAAATCCCCTGGTGGCCGTGGAGGCCGGGAAAATGTTCGTTGACGCGAAGGCCCTGGATAGGGTGATAATCGGAAACGATGCTCCCTCCGGCACTGGCGTCATTCCCTTAGGGGTCCTTAGAGTCTTGAATTTGCTGGCAAGCCTCACGCCCATCAAGCCGGAAGAGGTCCTGTGCATGGCAACGGGAAACACGGCACGAGCACACAAATTGAACCGAGGGATCATTGCCGAGGGCAGGGAAGCGGACCTGGTTATAATGGACACGCCCATGGGATCTGTTGGGGAAGATGCCCTGTCTGCCATTGAAGCAGGGGACAACCCCGGAGTGGCTATGGTATTGGTGGATGGGGAAATAGTTGTTTCCAAGAGCCGGAATACGCCACCACCTGTTAGGACACCGGCTGTGGTGAGGACACCTTGAAATTGACTATTGATTATTGAAAGAAAACCCCAAATTTATATTTGTCAATATTGATGAACTCGTAAAAAGTCGAAAAACGCCATTTTTTGTCATTCCGGCCCCGCATCTTTTGCGGGATAAACTCCAGCCGGTCAAAGATTCCGATTTATCGGAGAATCCAGTTTTTTCAATTAGTTGCAGAGTTTCTGGACTCCGGTTTTCACCGGAGTGACGACTTTTTGCGAAACCATCAATAGTAAATCGGATCGTTCTGTAACGAGCCTCACTGGGCCTGACATAAAATTTATGTAGGCACTGTTTTCTTGGGCAGTTCTGGCTGTATTTGGCTAAGTTCTTATGATCCTTATTTAAAGGTCTAATAATATATTTTCTCGAAACCAGGATATGTGTTTTGAGCAACAAGATTAAATTAATCTCCCGCTGTAAGCGGGATTAATCCTGTCAAAAAATAGATAACTTGTACAACATACCATGAAAGTTGACCTTGAAAAATGTACCGGATGCGGCTTTTGCGTAAGGGATTGCCCGGTTGGCGCTGTTCGTCTGGTAAAGAAAAAGGCGGTCATTAAAGAGAGTTGTACTGACTGTGGTGCATGCATCCGGGTTTGTGAGCCGGGGGCCTTGGTACGCGAAGAGGTGCAAGCCGCAGGAGCTGTTCAGTGTGATGCCTGTCCCATCGTATGCTGGATCAAACCCGGATACATCGGTGCCTGCCATCGCTATAAAAATGTGGATAAAAAACTCGTGCGTGTCACCCCACTCCATACGTATGATATGGTTTCTGATGTCGTGGGGCAGGATCCAATTGAAGCCATACGCCGGCCCTTGATTACTGCAATTGGTACAGGGACTACCTATCCAGACTGCAAGCCGGCGCCGGCCATTGTCAAGGGAAAGAAACGGGATGTGGATGTTGTCACCGTTGTGACTGAGGCACCTTTGAGTTACAGCAGCATCATGGTCAAGATCGATACTGATGTCCCTGTAGGAGAAGAGGGGGCGCCTGTGCTTGTTGGTAAGAGAAAGGTAGGCATGGTGGTCACCGAGCAATACGGCTCCAAAATGTTGTCCATTGGGGGTGTAAATCTCCTTACCGGCAAGGATGGTTTTGCGGTGGCCAGAACTATCACAGACATTGCCAACCAAAAACCGGTTAGGCTGAAAATAGAAGGGGGCAGCAAGATTGAAGTTCAAGTTGGTCAGACCCCCATCATCAATGGCCAGCATCCCGATAGCATGAGGGTTGGATGTGGGAGTGCCACACTGGGCCTTTTTGCCCCACTACTACTGGAATCAGCCGATGAGGTGATTATTCTCGATTCACATGTCACGAGTTTGATGAGCGAGCATGCGGCAGGACGATTCGTGGGCGCGAGACCTTCAGGCATCAAACTGAAATTTGAGCAGAGCACTCCCGGACGCTACTTCGGCGACCACGGGGAAGGATGGGGAGGTACATCCATCATCAAACCCGTTGATGTCATTACCGGAATTGACCGTAATGTTGCGCGGGTGGGTATGAGAATCCTGATCACCGAGACAACCGGTCAGAGGGGTGTTATGCTTGAGCTTGGTGATGATGGCAGTCTCGTGGAGATACCGATATCGGAAAATGCCAGAAAGGCATTGAATGCCATTTCCGTTAGTTGTGAACCTTCCTTAGTATCAGCGATTTATATGGGAGGTACCGGAGGGAGCGCCAGGGCCGGTGTGACTCTTTATCCTGTGAAGTTGACACAGGCCGTACATGCGGCTAAGGCCAATCTCACTGTCGGCGGAGCCCCTGCTTTTATTTTGCCTGGTGGGGGAATCAATTTTTTGGTGGATGTGGGAAGGGTTAAAGCCGGTTCTTTCTACTGGACTCCTACGCCCGCTACAATCTGCCCTGTTGAGTATACAATGGAGTTCAACGACTATGAGGAAATGGGTGGGCACCTGGAGGCCATGAGGCCGTTTACAGCCAAAGAACCGGCCCAGACTGATACAAAAAATGCCGATAGCTAATCAATAAAAAATATTTGACAGGATAATCCCGCCCGGGCGGGAAACATGATATAAACCCAGTTAATCCATGCCTGTCGAAGCGGAGCGCAGATCCCGCTTTCGGGGCTCCGAGGAATGCGGGGTTATCCTGTCTAACGTACTAAAATATGCCATACGAAAAGGCAATCAATGTGCTCCATGGTGGTGCCGTGATGGCCGAATGCGGTCCTATGAGGTTGGTGATCTCCGCTTTTGTAGGAAAGATGCCTCAGCCGGAGATGGGCAAACGGGCTGCCGAGGAATCCTTTAAGTATCTGGAACAGGTGGCGCATTTAAGGGATCTACTGGGAAGACGATACACTGAAATTCCGGAAGATTTGGAGGATTCATTAGCCGTCAAGATGATACGGAGCGTATTGGCCATTGGTGATCAAGATCTTACGCCCATGGCTGCGGTTGCTGGAACCATCTCAGATGCAGTCGCCGATTTTCTCGTTAACCGCGGAATGACCAGAGCAGTAGTGGATAATGGCGGGGATGTGGCTGTGAGGCTTGTGGCAGATGCATCTGTAACAGTCGGGATACGTCAGAAGGTCGACAAACAGGAAATATCAAATGTTATCGCCCTGGATTCAAAGTTGCCCTCTTGGGGAGTGACCACCAGCGGCCTGGGCGGGAGAAGTCTTACCAGAGGAGTCGCCTCAGCCTCGACAGTCGTTGCCGGGACCGCCTCCCTGGCGGATGCGGCCGCAACTGCCATTGCTAATGCAAGTTTTGTGGAAGACGAACATGTGATTCAGCGTTTGGCAGAGGAGATCGATCCGGAGACAGATATTGCAGGACTCCCTGTCACGGTAAAGGTCGGGCCGCTAAGCGAAGAAACAAAAGCCATGGCCGTATCAAAGGCCATAGGACGTGCGAAAGAACTTATTGAGAAAGATATCATTTTCGGAGCATATGTGGCAGTTCAGGGAAAAGTGGCAATGACTGATTTTTTTAAGGAGAGGTTGGTTGAATGATAGGTGCTGGGTATTAGGTACTGGGTACTTGTTGCTGGGTACTAGGAGCCTGGTACTAGGAGCTTGATACTGGATGCTGACTGTATGGATTTTGGCTATGTCTTTTTCCAGTTCAAGTTTCAAATATTCTGCCATAAAAAAAGGACCTATTTATCCATTAACAGATGATCTACCAAATTACACAGAGGAGGTACTACAATGGAAGTTAGAAAATACGTAACAGTGTTAGAGGAGATCCACTCGGAAGGTGGTCGCAAAATGGATCCTCCTGGCAAAAGGGCCGCTGCCATTGCGGTAATTAAGAACCCATTCGCGGGGCAGTTTGTTGAGGACCTGACTCCGTTGATGGATATCGGCGAAGAGCTGGGGGGTATTCTCGGCAAGATGGCTGTCGATGCGCTGGAAATTGCCCCTGAAAAGGCAGAAAGTTATGGAAAGGGCGCAATAGTTGGGGAAAGAGGAGAACGCGAGCACGCAGCCGCCATTCTTCACCCAAAGCTTGGAAAACCTTTTCGCGATTCCGTTAGCAGGGGGCTGGCCTTGATCCCATCAGCCAAGAAAGTTGGTGGCATGGGGACAGAGATTGATGTGCCCATTAATTTCAAGGATGCAGCCTTTGTGCGTTCCCATTTCGATGCCATGGCCGTGAGAGTTGATGACGCCCCCAGGGCAGATGAAATTGTGGTAGCCCTGGTTGTTACCGATTGCGGCAGACCACATCCGCGCATTGGTGGGCTAAAAAAAGAAGAGGCCAAGATGGAGGACGGTCTCAGATAGTCCTGTCCAAATAGGTTGGGCGGGCAAGCCCGCTCAACCTCCATTCCTCAACGGATACTGGTACACGAATATACGGATAACGCAAATTTAGAGACTTAGGCCATTTTCTTTTATCGCATCTAACACAATGATCTTCCCGTATTGTTTCGATCTCTTACTGGAAACCGCAGTCTCTCAAATTAAGTATCGAAAACCATTCAACATAGTCCCCCTCCGCCCACGTCCTATTTTAAAGTTCAACAGTTGGCCTAATCCCTAAGCCAGGGAATAAAGATCATCAAGCGAATTCACCTGAATATTGCTGTCATCCGGCAGCTTACGCCTGGACCGAAGGAACAGGCGGCCATTAATCGTTTTATTATCTGTGTTGGGGTAAGAGGCTATTTTCATTTTCAGCTCCTTAAGCAACCGCCCCATTGAAGATACTTTGCCCCATTTGCATTCACCGATATCAACAACACCATCCCGTCGGTACCCTACAATGTCTATCTGTACGTCTTTATCCCAATACTCCCCAACCTCATAAGAACAGGTCAGACCTTCCTTCCGGTAAAGCAGGCCGAGGGCATCCCTACACAAGATTTCATAGCAGTGGCCGAAATATGGTTCCAAATGGGGCTTGATCAGGTTCATAAAGGCGTTTTTTTCGTCCATCTGGTAAATGGCGGAACCATTTGGATAGACAAAGCGGAACCAGAACCGGAGTAACGGGTCTTGCAATTTGTAATGGACCTGTTTTGGATTCGGTTTCGAACCGGTCAGGGGATAATGCCTGGCAATGTAACCAAGTTCAGCGAGGTTATTCAGGTAATAAAATAATGTTCTTTCTTCAATGCCGGTTATCCTTGCCATTTCCCGGTTATTCACGGCACCTGTTGAAAGGGCCGTCAAGATACCGAAATATTTTTTAAGCTCTTTCAATTCCTCGCGTAGCAGGAATTCAGGTTCTCTTGCCAACGCCGAAAATTCGTTAAGGAAATTTTTACGAATATCTATATCAACTGATTCAGCCTGAGAAAAGAATTTCAAATAATAGGGGATGCCGCCGCAGATAAAAAACACTTTGGCCTTTTCCGTGGTGGACCGGTGGGGATGAAATTTCCCCGCTTCAATAAATGAAAACGGTTTTAAGAATATCTGGCCCGAGCGGCGGCCAAACAACGGGCTTTTTTCTCCAAGCACCTTTTTTTCCATAAAGCCCATGTAAGAACCGCAAAGAATTAGAAAAACTTTGCACCTGCCGCCCCAATCGTCGTCAATGAATGACTGGAGTATGGAAGGAAGCTCGGGACAAGCTCCGGCTGTCCATTGAAACTCATCCATGACCAAGACGATTTTTTTTTCGGCAGAAACCTGTTTCAGAACCAGAGAGATAGCCTCCTGCCAATCATCTGCCTGGGCCTGTTCAAGAAGCGGCTGATTCAGCGCTGAAGCTCCGTTACGTAAAAACTCTTTTAATTGCAGCCTGGGCGGAGCCTGCTTCCCAAGGAAATACAACGCCTGCTTATCCTTGATAAAATGCTTAATCAACTCACTTTTACCTACACGTCTCCTGCCATAAACCGGCATAAAAGCGCTGCCATGAGCTTGATAGGCATGCTCAAGTGCTGTTAATTCCTTCTTTCTACCGATGAACTCCATTTTCTTCCACCTTGTCTTTTGTTCATTTTTTACGGGTTCATCAAATACCATAAACATCCCCGCTTTGTCAAGTCTAAACTTGACAAGTGCAGACTTGTCAAGTTTAGACTTGACAACCACAAACCGCCCGGGAAAAGAGCGGCAGCTATTGCCGTGATCAAGAACCCACTATCAGGGGAATTTGTTGATGACCTGACCCCCTTAATTGATATCGGAGAAGA
>MVDB01000216.1 GCA_002050025.1 Desulfobacteraceae bacterium 4484_190.2 | reverse complement strand
ATCTCCTCAAGATTAAAAAGATCCACCCGATGTCATTATGAGCGTAGCGAAGCAATAACCGGTTATATGACTTTTCACAAGACCGTAAATATTAATTCACAAATTTTTTAATCTTCTCGCGGGTGAATACTGTCAATCCAATTTTAATATAGAGGCAGGCTTTTTCTTGCATGAAAAATGGGTCTGTGATAGAAAATTCTAAAAGACAGAATGGATAGGAGCGAGGGCCAATCGATGCCTGTACAAAACCATAGTTTATATGCTCAAACCACTGAAGAGACTGATATTATTGATATTACTCCTCAGGTGACAAAACAGGTAAAGGAATCCGCCATTAAGAATGGATGTGTCACCCTTTTTATCCCGGGCTCTACGGCTGCCCTTACAACCATTGAATTTGAAAGCGGGGTTATCAATGACCTAAAAAAGTCAATAGATCGAATGGCCCCTGAAGATATGTACTATGAGCACAACGAGAGGTGGGGAGACGGAAATGGATATGCCCACGTTAGGGCGGCAATGATTGGGCCATCGCTGAATATTCCGGTTATTGAGGCCAAACTGGCATTGGGAACCTGGCAGCAAATAGTGCTAATCGATTTTGATAATAGACCTCGTGAAAGGCGAATTTTGGTTCAGATATCTGGTGATTAGGTGATGTGAGTCAAATATTTAATGAAAATTGAGGCTGCCTATTGAAAAAACCCATTTCAACGAATACTTCAGAATTTAATAAGCAGTTGACTTTTCCAGACCATGAATTGATGCGAACCCTTTGCGGCGAGCATAACGCCCATCTGCATTTGCTGGAGAAAAAAATCGGGGTATCAGTATATGTCAGAGGAAACGTGTTGTCTCTTCAGGGCGGGGATTGGGAGGTCGGACTGGCAGATGCGGTCATAACCCAATTATATGACCTTTTGAAGGCGGGCTACCCGGTTTATGAAAATGATGTGGACTATGCTGTAAGGATTCTGAGCGGTGATCAGTCACGCTCATTGGAGAAAATATTCCAGGACGAAGTCTATATTTCTTCAAAGAAAAAAGTTATAACCCCCAAGACTGTTAATCAGAAGAATTATATCGATAGTATTCGAAAATATGATATTGTTTTTGGGATTGGGCCTGCAGGGACTGGAAAAACCTATCTTGCCATGGCTATGGCTATCTCGTCTCTGATCAAGAAGGAGGTCAACCGGGTCGTCCTTGCGAGGCCGGCAGTGGAGGCGGGGGAGCATCTGGGTTTTTTGCCTGGAGACCTTTATGAGAAGGTAAATCCCTATCTCAGACCTTTGTACGACGCATTGCACGATATGTTGGATTTTGAGCATACATCCCGTTTGCTTGACCAGGGCGTTATTGAAGTGGCCCCCCTGGCCTTTATGCGAGGCAGGACGTTAAATGATTCCTTTGTTATCCTGGATGAGGCGCAGAATGCCACTTCAGAGCAAATGAAGATGTTTTTAACCAGGCTCGGTTTTAGCTCCAAGGCAGTTATTACTGGGGATGTTACCCAAATCGACCTTCCTGAAGGGAAAATCTGCGGGCTGATTGAAGCAAGAGGAATTCTTGAAGGCATCAAAGGAATTGGATTTGCCTATTTTACCAGAGAGGATGTTATCAGGCACTCGCTTGTTCAGAAAATTATACATGCCTACGAGAAAATGGAAAGCAACAAGCGAGAAAAATAGATGGGAATCGATTACAACTGCTTT
The DNA here is from genome assembly GCA_002050025.1 of Desulfobacteraceae bacterium 4484_190.2. GTDB lineage: Bacteria > Desulfobacterota > DSM-4660 > Desulfatiglandales > Desulfatiglandaceae > 4484-190-2. The sequence continues at coordinate 5,830 of MVDB01000216.1, read as the reverse complement.
TTTTAGGATTTTGATATGCCAGACAAAACAAAGATAAGTACCCTCAGGCGGAGTAAGCCCCAAAAAAGGGGAGAAAGGGAGACCTTTCACGGGAGCAGGCATTCAAGAAAAAAAAGCCGCTGGTTTGGACCTAATGTGCAAAAGTGGGTTATCTTGATTGGCTTGAGCATAATTATTTCCATTGTTTTGTTCCCGAATGTGTTGACAAGGCCAAAAATCTATAAGCTCGGAGATGTGGCTGACCGGGATATCAAAGCCTCCCGAGAGCTGCTCATTGAAAATAATGAACTGACGGAAAAAAGCAGACAGGAAGCCATTAAAGAAGTCCTTCCTGTTTATGACTTTGATCCCACCGGCACAAATATTCAGACAAGGATAGGAGATGCGTTTTCTGCAGGCAGGAAGTATTTAGCAGAGGTTCCTTCCGTCACTGATTCACCTGAAAAACTGCAAAAGGATCAGTCAGCGAACGCTGAGGCCTTTAAACAGGGTTTTTTCGAAACCCTTGATATTTCTCCGGACGAAAAGATCATTAGTTTTTTAATAAAAAAAGGTTTCCCCAGAGAAGTGGAAGAAACGATAATAGATTTGGTCACTCAGGTCCAAAAGAAAGGGGTTGTTATCAATAAGGCTATTTTGGAACGACAGAGTGGAATGGGAATCTTTTTACATAATATCCATACTGGACAGGAACTCAAGGTGACAGACCTTAATCGGTTTTATGATATGAAGGTGGCAAGGAAAATAATCAACGGGCAAATAAAGGCCTTAGAGAAGTCATTCAGTTCTTCTCGGCTGGCTGAAGTTGCGGTTAAGCTATCTGTCGCCCTCATCAAACCAAATCTCACCTTCAACAAAAGGGAGACTGAATTAAGGAAAGATCTTGCTCGAAAATCGGTTAAACCTTTCTATTTTAAGGTAAAGAAGGGTGAAATGCTTGTCAGGGAAGGAGAAAGGATCCAGGTTGAGCATCTTTTAAGACTTTCAGAAGAAAACAAGTCTCTTAAACAAAAAGAGATAATAGGCAGGGCACCCGCCATGGCCATACTGATAGCTTATCTCCTTGCGACTATTTATATGGTGGGTCTGTTAACCGATGGGTCATCAAGAGCGGAGGCAAAGGGCCTTCTCTTTAATGCAGTAACTCTTTTGGCTGTTTTTTTGGTGGTCGTGCTGTTTAATTTCATGGCTGAAGAAGTAGCTCGTGGATTTCGTTTTTTTTCGCCCAGGACTATTTTATTTGCAGCACCGGTCGCGAGTGGGGCCATGCTTGTAGCCGTCTTTCAGGGGATGAGATTAACCGCCAGTTTCTCCATAATCATATCCGTGCTTGCAGCTTTTGTTGTAGGGGGTGACGCAGAGTTCTTTTTGTATTTTTTTGTCAGCAGCCTTATTGCAGGCTATGGGGTAAGACATTGCCGAGATAGGGGCGTCTTCATTAAGACAGGTCTAAAGGTAAGTCTTACGAATATGATTTTGACTCTTGCAATGGAGGCCTTGCATGGATCGCTTTATAGCCCTGAGACCCTTATCGCATGTGGAGCGGCCTTTATTGGGGGAATTCTCGTGGGCGTGTTAGCCACTGGCCTCCTGCCACTGTTTGAAATGTCCTTTGGGTTTACCACGGATATCAAACTCCTCGAGCTTGCCAATTTAGACCAGCCAGTTCTAAGGGAGCTTATGGTTCAGTGCCCTGGAACTTATCACCACAGTGTATACCATGATATCGGGAAGATAAGAAAGCCACTTTACTTTGTCGAGAATCAGCGGGCTAACCAAAACAGGCATGAAAAACTAGCCCCGTCTATGAGCAGCCTTATCCTTATTTCCCATATCAAGGATGGTGTAGAACTGGCTCAAAAACACAAGCTGGGACGTGATATTATCGATATCATCCGGCAGCATCATGGTACAAGCCTTATAGCCTTTTTTTATGAAAAGGCCAAAGAACAGAGGAAAAAAAAGGTAAGGAAATTTCTTCAGATCAAGGAGGAGGATTTCCGTTATCCGGGGCCAAAACCTCAGACCAAGGAGGCTGGTCTCATAATGCTTGCAGATGCTGTAGAGGCCGCTTCCAGAACGCTTGTGGATCCTGCGGCCTCACGCGTTCAAGGGTTGGTTCAGAAAATTATAAATAGGGCTTTTTCCGATGGCCAACTTGATGAGTGTGAGCTTACCTTAAAGGACCTTCATGAGATTGCAAAAAGCTTCAACCAGACCCTGGGCGGTATTTTTCATCACCGGGTTGAATATCCAAAGCCAGTAACAGACGGCAAACATATGCGCAGGCGCGAGACCGATGCAAACGGAAGAACAGCGTGGCTTTCTAAACAGGGGGATAATGGAAATACAGATCAGCTCCCAGGAGGAGATTCCAGGCCTAACAAGCCAGAAGATAAAACGGAAGCTGGAGAGAGTCTTAAAAGACTTGGACTGTCCTGAAAAAGAATTGAGCATCCTGTTCACGGACGACAAAAGGATTGCAGATCTGAACAATCGCTACCTCGGGAGAAAGGGACCTACTAATGTGCTGGCTTTTCCAATGAAAGAGGGGCCAACATCCGAATTTGAATCGCCAATGCTGGGAGATGTGGCCATTTCAGTTGGCGCTGCCCTTAGAGAGTCGGAGGAGTTTGGGGAGGACTTAGAGTACACAATTGATCGACTGCTGATACATGGGCTCTTACACCTTTTAGGCTATGATCACGAAAAATCGGATTCGGAAACAGAGCGCATGGAAAATGAGGAGAAAAAATTGCTATCAGTGATCAGGGATTTGAGATGAATAGATATGATTTACGGAATCGGCATAGACCTTGTAAATATCAGCAGAATTGAGCGGGTGATCCGTAGGTGGGGGAATAGATTTGTTGCCAGAGTATTTGCGCCTGCTGAAACAGAGTTCTGTTACCGGAGGGTGTCTCCGTTTTCTGCATTTGCGCTCCGTTTCGCTTCAAAAGAGGCCTTTTCAAAGGCCCTGGGTCTGGGGATGAGGAAGGGCCTGAAATGGAGAGACATAGAAGTCTTCAATGAACCCAATGGCAAACCCGGCCTGAAGCTTTATGGAAAATCTTCTGACATTTGCCGTGAAGCGGGTATAACGGGTATCCACTTGAGTCTTTCAGATGACAGCGAATATGGTGTCGCTATGGTGGTGTTGGAGAAGGGGGATGGTTAGTTCTAACATTTCAATAAGTACGGGAATTCCGATTGCTTCCCCCTCTGGCGCGACTTGGTGGCCATATATTATAATCTGATGAAGCAGTTATGTTCGATGAGTCTCTCTCACAACGTTTCAAGGCCAGGTCTGGGCCAGGGGGGATTTTTTAATACAACCCGGGTTTATTGAGAACTTACGGTTAGTTGAGGTAAATATGTTGAATGCCAGTGACATTATGACCACAGAGGTCATCACAGTTAAAAAAGATACAGGTCTTCAGGATCTGGCCAGAATATTGTATGAGAATCACATTAACGGGGTTCCCGTTGTGGACGATGATGATCTGCTTATTGGGATTATCTGCGAAAGCGATCTTATACGAAAAGATAAGGAGCTTCATATACCGACAGTGGTGGCCGTTTTTGATGTGGTCTTTTATCTGGAAAGCTCGAAAAAATTAGAAAAAGAAATTGAGAGGATCAACGCCACCAAGGTGGAGGATCTATACACGAAAGATGTTTTTACGATAGATGAAAAGACGGAAATTGACGAAATTGCCACAGTAATGACTCAGAAAAAGATCTACACTATTCCTGTTATGGATGGTGATCGCGTCGTTGGAATCATCGGTAAGGCTGATCTCATAAGGACCATTGTTTCTTGAAAGAAAGATGTGTGACATACGACACAGCTTCCGATCAGGAGACCATTCACCTGGGCCAGGAACTGGGAAAAGTCCTCAAAGAGGGTGATGTAATAGCCTTAGTTGGAGAACTGGGGAGCGGAAAAACCTGGTTCACAAAGGGGTTAGCCCTCGGTCTGGGGGTTTCACCGGATACAATCGTCACTAGCCCTTCATTTTCCCTCATTAACGAATACGAAGGCCGGCATACCCTTTTCCATTTGGATGTCTACCGACTGGAAAGCCTTTCTGATTTTCTGTCAGCCGGGTTAGAGGAATATTTTTACCAGGATGGCGTTGTTGTCATGGAGTGGGCCAATCGCTGGCCTGAAATCCTGCCGGAATGGAAACTGAAGGTTGGATTTGCTATAATAGATAATTCATTTCGAAAAATTACCTTGTCCGGGGATCACTACAGGTCTATTGAGATATTGAAAGACCTAAAGGTCAAACTATGGCGATAATTGTTCAAAAATACGGGGGCACCTCTGTTGGCAGCATAGAAAAAATAAGGAGCGTTGCCGAGCGGGTTGTAAAGCGCCACAAAGAGGGCGATCAAATAGTGGTCGTTCTGTCTGCCATGGCGGGACAGACCGACTTACTGATCCAATTGGCCCGTGAAATGACAGATGATCCGGATCCCAGGGAACTCGACGTTCTTGTGTCTACGGGCGAGCAAGTGAGTGTGGCACTTTTTGCCATGGCTGTGAAAACCATGGGCTATGACGCGCGTTCGTTCCTGGGTTTTCAGGTGAGAATCCACACAAGCAATTTTTACGGCAAGGCCAGAATCCATAATATTGAAACCGACCGCATTGTAAAGGAGCTCCAAAAGGGAAGAATAGTAGCCGTGGCTGGTTTTCAGGGGCTTGACGAAAGTGGCGATATTACTACATTGGGAAGGGGCGGATCGGATACCACTGCCGTCGCCCTGGCAGCATCCTTGAAAGCCGATGTCTGCGAAATCTTTACCGATGTGGACGGGGTATACACCACAGATCCCAGCATCTGCCCACAGGCCAAAAGACTCGACTTTATCTCATATGAAGAAATGCTTGAGATGGCCAGTCAGGGTGCAAAGGTGTTAGAGATTCGTTCAGTTGAGTTTGCCAAGAAATATAATGTGCCAATCCACGTAAGATCAACTTTTAGCAATGAAAGGGGTACCATGGTGATTGCTGAGACAAAGGACATGGAGAAGGTGATGGTCTCTGGAGTGGCTTACAGCAAGAACGATTCCAGGGTTACCATTAAGAAAGTTCCGGATAAGCCGGGGGTCGCCTCACAGATATTTGAGCCCATTTTTAAATCTGGCATCGTGGTTGATATGATTGTTCAGAACACAAGCGAGGAAGGGCTTACTGATATGACATTTACAGTGCCCCAGTCGGATTTTTACAAGACCATGAAGTTGGTGAGCGGAGTGGCCGGGAAAATTGGAGCCGAAAAAGTTTTAGGTGATGAGGGTGTTGCCAAAATATCCATCATAGGCGTGGGAATGAGAACTCACGCTGGCGTGGCCCAGAAGATGTTCGCGGCTTTGGCCAAAGAAAACATTAATATTATGATGATCAGTACTTCTGAAATTAAGGTGTCATGCGTCATAGAGGAAAAATACACCGAATTGGCGGTGCGCGTCCTGCATAAGGCGTTTGGTTTGGATGATGAGAAAAAAGCAAATCAATGACAGTGCTGCTGGTGCCCTGATCCTGTTGTTTTTTCTTCTCACCATGCATCTGCTAAGGGGTGTTTTCAGCTTTTCTGCAGCGGATAGCCCACCTTTTGATGAGAAGGTGTTTGTACAAATTTCAGGGAATGTTCAGTGGCCAGGCGTTTATGCATTCTGCCAGCCGCCCGCTTTGAGGGAGCTATTGAATCGGGCGGGAGGACTAATCCCAGGAACTCAAAAGCCCTTGCCCGGCAATGGTATTTCGTACCATGGCGGTTCGAGTATCTGTTTGCGAGGCGACGGACAAAATGCTTACATC
>MVDB01000037.1 GCA_002050025.1 Desulfobacteraceae bacterium 4484_190.2 | reverse complement strand
TATTTGTACTCGGTGGTATTTATTTGGGAATATTTACACCTACCGAGGCCGCAGCCATAATGGTCATGTATGCTATTGTTATCACAATATTGATAGCGAAAACTATAACATGGGGGCAGCTATTTGATATTATTTTGGTAGGCGCAAAGGTAAGCTCAATGATTCTTCTTATAATTGTAGGGGCACGGATCTTTGGAGCTCTCACTTCACAGCTTCGCATTGCTTTTGATTTAGTCGCATTTGTTGAGACAGCAGGAATTTCGCCGATTAAAACCCTTACCCTTATTTGCGTGATGTTGATTGTTTTAGGCATGTTTTTGGATGCAGCCTCAATCATGGTGATAACCCTCCCTGTTTTTTATCCTGTTATTATGTCAGCCGGGTTCAATTCTGTCTGGTTCGGTGTCTTCTTCATCATAGTGCTGGAGATAGGATTGCTAACACCGCCAGTCGGTCTAAACCTGTTCGTTATCAAAGGCCTATCAGGTTTTAAAATGGGAACTATAGTAAGGGGCACTTCTCCATTTATTGTAATAATGCTGTTATCTCTATTTATACTTACGCTTTTTCCGCAATTGGCTACCTGGCTTCCCGATCACATGGTGCGATGAAACGAGATGTACAAGAATAGTACTTAAATACACGACAATTCGCTTCCTGCTTTGTCGGATTAGAGGTGCAACAATTAAAAAAGCCACAGTGAAAAGGGGGTATGCAAATACACCCGAAGGACAGATCCATTATGCTTTTACAGGGAAGGGAGACCCTGTTTTGCTCCTGCACCAGACGCCCCGGTCATGGGATGAATACCTCGAGGTGTTACCAATAATCGGCGAAAAGTATAGGGCAATCGCAATGGACACCGTGGGTTTTGGTGATTCATACAGGCTGCAAGAAAAACGCTCTGTAGAGCAATACGTACATGGAGTAATAAGCTTTCTGGATGCCATGTCCATTGATCACACATCACTGGTCGGCCATCACACCGGGGGTGTTATTGCTGTGGAGGTTGCAGCGTCCTACCCTGAACGCGTTGACAAGCTTGTTTTATCTTCAACCCCCTATGTGGATGCTGAAGATAGAAAAAGACGAAAGACCAGTCCGCCAATAGATGAAATTGAATTTAAAGAAGATGGATCGCACTTAACAGAACTCTGGCAGAAAAGGATGCCATTTTACCCAAAAAACCGTCCTGATCTTTTGACTCGTTTTGTAATCGACGCCCTTAAAGTCGGAGACCGAGCAGAAGAAGGCCATCAGGCAGTCAGTGAGTACCGAATGGAGGATAGAGTTCCCTTGATCAAGGCTCCTACCTTGGTGATTGCGGGGACAGAGGACCCATTCTCATATCCAAGTATGATGCCACTTGCCAACAATATCAGAGGCAGCAAGACTGTGACAATCAAAGGTGGAATGGTTCCTATGGTGGATCAGATGCCGGAAGCGTTTGCCAAAGTTGTGATGGATTTTTTGGACGTGACGTAAGCGGTAAATGTGACACTGCATACCTGACAGCCGGTGAAACATTAGCAATTTAATTGCCCCATGAAAGCAAAAAGACATCTATTTTTTGATCCAGAAAGATGCACCGGTTGTCAATTGTGCGAATTGGCCTGTTCCCAGGTAAATGCGGGAGAATACAATCCAGATCTTGCCACAATACGATTGATGACACATCCAGACTTGGGAACGAATCTCTTAGCCATTCAAAGCCGACCTTGTATATGCAGAGATGGGTTTGAGTCGTGCACAGAGATATGCAACGTAGGTGCGATTCGTTTTGTAGGTGATGAGGAAGTCCCAAGCATGCTAAAGGATCGACGCTGGCTTGCGGCTCCTGTGGTTGAATAGGAGTCACACATGAAACAGATGAATGGATACATTGGAAGAATCCTCACAATCGATCTTTCTTCTGGGGAGAAAGACGTGATTGCACTGGATGACCAAATGATCAGAAAATATTTAGGGGGTCGCGGGTTTGCATCTCACTGGCTATACGAAAACCTCCCTGTGAATGTTCCACCTCTCTCTGAGAAAAACCTGCTGATTTTTGCCTCCGGTCCCTGCAACGGCACGATCGTTCCCTCCTCTTCCCGGGGCAGCATTGGAGCCAAGTCTCCACTCACATCTATTCTGGGATCGGGCAATACGGGTTCCGCATTCAGCGTCCAACTGAAAAGGGCAGGGTTCGACATGCTCGTGATCAGTGGCAAAGCACAGGGCCCGGTCTGCCTAATTATTGAGGATGGGGACGCAACGGCTGTCCCTTGTGAAGACCTATGGGGGAAAACGGTTTCCGAGGCCACAGGTAAGCTCAGGACGAGGTTTGGATACCGGAATGTGAGCATTGGGTGTATCGGCCCCGCTGGTGAACGGATGGTCCCCATTTCTACCGTGATATTTGACAAATTTCGTGGTGCAGGACGGGGTGGCTTGGGCGCCGTCATGGGAAGCAAAAACCTAAAGGCGCTTGTTGTTAAGGGGTCAAAAGGAATAAATGCAGCTTACCCTGACCGCCTCAAAAAGGAAGTATTGCGATTTATACAAATTTTGGAAGAAGAACCTTACTACGAGCGATACAGTAAAGCGGGAACAGCGGTTATTGCTGAGCCGATGAACAAAATGGGGAGTGCCCTGGTGAAGAACGGGACTCTTGGATTTTTCGATGACATAGAGGGCGTCAATGAGAAAGCTCTCAAACAGCATTTGTTCGTGAGGCAAAAGGCCTGTTTTAGCTGCCCGATGCCCTGCACGCAGCAATATGGTATTACGGAGGGGCCGTACAAAGGGATTTACGGCGAGGGATCATCCGGGGCATCGGTCGTAATGGGATTTGGCCCGCGTTGTGGTATTTCAGACATGAGGGCCATTGCGAAAGCCCATACACTTACAAACGAGTTGGGTCTCGATCTGGGAATGGAATGTTTCGAAAAAGGTTTGATCAACACCAGCAGTACGGGGGGTGTCAGACTTGAATTCGGCAATGCCGAGGCACAACTGGAGATGATAGAAAATATCGCATTCAGAGAAGGGTTTGGCAGGGTTCTCGGAGAGGGAACAAGACGTGCATCGGATACAATAGGTGGCCACAGTGACCGGTTTGCGCCCCAGGTGAAAGGTATGGACATGATGGAAGTGGAACCGAGAGGTATGCCAAGTTGGGGATTGATGTTTGCGGTGTCCAGCCGCGGCGCCGATCATGTGCGCGCCTATGACGTATGCCAAATGATGTCCTTTTCAGATGAAGTGCTAATCCGTATTGCCGGAACGACAGAGGTGCGAGAAATGTTTGGCCCTAAAGGAAAGGGTCGTTCGGTGGCTTTTTTTGAAAATGTTAGGGCTGTGGCGGACGCTATGGAAATCTGTCGGTTCGTTACAAGGGGGAAGCTTGGATTTCCAGAGCACTTGATGGGGATGCTCAATTATGTCACAGGCTTGGCGTTTACTGCTGAGGAAATGTATTCGATCGGAGAGAGAATCGTCAATGTTGAAAGGCTTTTTAATCTGAGGGAGGGTATGAAAGCGAGTGATGATACACTGCCGGATCGCTACCTTTCGGAGTCTTTGCCCGATGGGGCGGCAAAGGGTAAAAGGGTTCCGTTAAAAAAAATGCTGGAGGAATATTACATGGCGCGAGATTGGGACATTGCATCCGGGTATCCAAAACCACAAAAACTCGATCTTTTGGGGCTCTCGGCTAACAGGGTACCGCGCAATCTGGGTTAAAGTTCGGGCTACCAGCTTGTCCGCCAGGAGACATCTATGTATGGAGAACGTGCACGTATAGGGTTGATTGTCCCCTCAAGCAATACCGTATGCGAACCGGAAATGGTCGAAATGCGTCCCGAAGGTGTTGTAACTTTTGCCACGAGGATTCTTTTTGAACCGACGATTAAAGGTCTAAAGGCCATGAGGCAGGATGTTGAAAGGGCCACTTTAGAGTTATCGTCTGAGGGGATATGCGATATCATTGCGTTTTGCTGCACGGTTGGAAGCATGATTGGCGGGGCTGACTACGACAAAAAACTCAAACATTTCATACAAGACAAAGCCGGCGTACCTGCTCTGACAACGACAACCGCTGTTAGGGCCGCTTTCAATGCCTTGAGGGTACATCGCATCGCGGTGGCAACGCCTTATACACGAGAAATCAACGACCTGGAAAAGAAACTTCTTGCAGATATGGGCTATGATGTGACCCAGATAAAGGGATGTCACGAAGATGTGCCTCCGGAAAAATTCAAAAATGACATGATCGGCCGTCTTCCTCCTGAAAGGGCGTATCAGATGGCGCTACAGGTATCAAATGCCCAAAATGAGGTCATATTTGTGAGCTGCACAAATTTTCGTGCCATCGAGAACATAGCGGGCTTAGAAAAAGAGACCGGGAAACCTGTCGTTTCGAGCAACCAGGCAACCCTATGGCATAGCCTTCGCACGCTGGGAATAAAGGATCCTATTTCCGGCTTTGGGCAGTTGCTGCAATATCATTAGAAACAGGAAGCCTGCGGAATCTGTTGGGAGGGAAAAATGAGGATCGGGATCGATGTGGGAGGTACCTTTACTGATGTCATCCTTGTGGATGAGAAAACAGGTAAGTTCCATTACACTAAGACGGCGACCACCCACCATGACCTGGCAGAGGGTGTTTTAAAGGGGTTGGAAGAGATACTGGATCTTGGAGGGGTTTCAATGGATGATATCGATTACATCATTCACGGAACCACCATTGGAACCAATGCCATTGTGGAGGGAAAGGGGGCGAAGATAGGGCTTATCACAACTGCTGGTTTTGAGGATGTGCTGGAGATAAGGCGTGTGGCCCGACCAAAAGAGGCTGCCTTTGATTTCGGGGCGGATAATCCACCGCCGCTGGTTCCCCGTTATCTACGAAAAGGGATAATTGAGAGGATAAACAGCAAAGGGGATGAGTTCGTACCATTGAATGAAAACTCGGTCCTTAAGGTGATAGCCTATTTCAAAGAAAAGGAAGTGGAAGCGATAGTCGTCTCTCTCCTGTTTTCTTTTCTAAATCAGGCCCACGAGAAGAGGGTTGCTGAAATCTGTCAACGTGAACTACCTGAAGTACCTGTCTCCCTGTCGTCAGAGATCTGCCCTGAATTTCGTGAATATGAAAGGACCTGTACAACCGTGATGAACGGTTATCTGGGTCCGGTTATAGAACAGTATATGGATAATCTCATAAATCGCCTTAAGGAAAAATATGGCAATTTAACCCTGCATATCATGCAGAGCAATGGGGGCACCATGACCGCGGATGTAGCCAAGGACCATTCAGCGCATCTTATAAATTCAGGGCCTGCAGGAGGTGCGATCGCCGCTGCCTTTGTGAGCCGCCTGACTGACAATGAAATGGCTGTTGGCGCGGATATGGGGGGCACGACCTTTGATATATCCATTATTGATAAGAACCTTCCCAAGACCACCACATGGGGTGGTGTCACAAATTATCCCATCAAACTCCCCATGGTTGATTTAAAAACCATTGGTGCGGGCGGAGGGAGTATTGCATGGGTGGATGACGGGGGTGTCTTAAATGTGGGGCCTCAAAGTGCCGGCTCCAGCCCTGGTCCTGCCTGCTATGGTTGGGGAGGTACATTACCTACGGTTTCAGATGCAAACCTGATCCTCGGACGTCTTAATCCGGATTACTTTCTCGGAGGGAAACTGCCATTATATCTTGACCGTGCAAGGGAAGTGGTCAAGAGAAATGTGGCAGATAAGATGGGTGTTTCTTTAGAAGAGGCAGCTGCGGGTATTATACGTATTGTCAATGCTAATATGGCCAAAGGTATCAGCGGTAACTCGGTGGAAAGAGGCTATGATTTAAGGGAATTTGCCTTGATAACAATGGGCGGGGCCGCCGCCCTTCATGCCGCAGACATTGCACGGGAATTGAATATGGCCAGAGTCATCGTACCTCCAATAAGTGGTAACTTTTCTGCCGTCGGTCTTGTGGTGGCGGATATCCAGCATGATTATGTGAGGACATTCGCAAAAAAGGACTATCAAATTGATCCTGGGGAATTGTTAGGGGCCTTTAAAGAAATTGAGGATGAGGGTATAAGGCAGTTAGTTGAGGAAAAGGTATTCGGTGAGAGGATTGAAATAACCTGGTCTGCGGATCTACGTTATGAGGGACAATCATGGGAACTCAATACCCCCATTGAACCTGTTTCTAAAATGAACAAAGAGAATATAGAGAAAATTATCAATGATTTCCATCATCTGCACCAACGGATATACTCCTATTCGGAATCTAAAGAAGTGGTGGAGTTTGTCAACGTAAGGGTCAGGGTTAAGGGTAAAAATCCGGCCTTCTCCCTCCCAACCGAGAAGAAGAGCGTCTTATTAACCGAAGGTGATTGGAAGGTTATGAGGGATGTCTATTTTGAGAACTTGGGATGGCAAAAAATACCTGTCTATGAGCGAGAACATTTAAGTGCGGGGAGCAAGATTTTAGGACCCTCTCTTATCGAGGAAACAATTTCCACCACCCTGATACCTCCTGAATTTCATGGCATTGTAGACGAATATAGAAACATCATAATTGGGGGATAAGATGAAGTATAAGGCAGACGCGGTTACAATGCAGGTGATCCGTTATGGACTGGAGGCTGTAGCCGATGACATGGGTTATAACCTGGTGCGTATGGGCCGCACAACGATCGTTAAGGAGATCATGGACATCAACTGCGGCGTGCTGGATGCAAGGGGGGGGATTTTAGCCCAGGCCCATCTATGTCCCCTGATGATGTTCAGCCTCCCCACCACTGCTGTCAACATGCTTGATCGGATTAAGAAGTTTGACGAAGGCGATGTGATTATCTGTAATGATCCATATTTGGGTGGGCAGCACCTTCTCGATGTCCAGTTTTTCTCCCCTGTGTTCGTGGATGATGAACTTGTTGCCTTTGTTGCAAACATAGCCCATCAACTGGATATGGGTGGTGCGGTGCCGGGAGGTGTGGCAGGGGGGCTCACAGAGATTTATCAGGAAGGACTGCGGATCCCCTTTGTGAAGTTATACTGCAAAGGAGAGGAGGACCCGCAGATTTTCGATATGATCTCAAGCAATATCAGGATCCCGGAAAAGACCATGGAGGATTTCAGGGCCCAGGCCGCTACCACCATGGTGGGGGTAAAGCGAATCAAGGCACTTGTAAACAAATACGGTCTGGATGTGTTCCGTAAATGTACCAGCATGTTGATGGATTACAGCGAAAATATGGTTCGACGTTTTTTAACATCTCTCCCGGATGGGGATTATACGGGTGTTGATTATTTAGATGATGATGGATGTGAGGATAAACCGGTAAGAGTGCAGGTAAATGTACACACTAGAGGGGACAGCATGAAGGTTGATTTTGACGGGAGCGATTCCCAGACCACAGGCAATGTGAATTCCCCATGGGCCTGCACCCAGGGAGGGGTCTTTTACACCATGGTGGGAATCATAGATCCTGGTATGGCCTTAAACTCAGGGGCCTTTCGTCCCATTGAAGTAGAGAGTAGGGAGGGCCTCGTGACCAACCCATTACCCCCTGCCGGTGTTACGGCCAGAAGCCAGACCATGACAAAGATAGTAGAGGCCATGCTTAAGGCGATGAGTGAGGTAGTCCCCGACCGGGTCGTGGCAGGTAGCCACGGTCAGGCCTGTACCAGCAGTTTTTCTGGGATTCACCCTGAAACGGGAAAACGATTCAGCTACATAGAGATTCAGGGTGGTGGCGCCGGCGCAAGGCCGGGTAAAGATGGGCCGGATGGGCAGGACCTCCATCTTGGCCGGTTTATGAATACGCCGGTTGAGGCAGCGGAGATTGAAAACCCGGTAATGATCGAGAGATATGAATTCATCCCTGATTCAGGAGGGCCAGGGAAATACAGGGGAGGGCTTTCCCTGCGCCGGGATATCCGCTTTTTAGCCGATGTCACATGGGCGCGTTATTCTGACAGGCAAAAATTTAAACCCCTTGGCCTCTTTGGCGGCATGGAGGGGTCTATGGGCAGCCTGATAATGAACCCCGACACACGAGAACAAAAAAGATGTAAATCCAAAGGGGTTGATCAGATAAAGGCGGGCGATCTTCTTAGTATTCGTCTTCCCGGGAGCGGGGGGTATGGGTCACCAATTAAAAGGGACCCCGAGGCGGTCCGGTGGGATGTCATAAATGGCAAGATCAGCATGGAATCAGCAAGAAAAGACTACCGAGTGGTTTTTGATGAGGAGATGGGAGTTGATATGGAGGCAACAGGGACACTTCGCGCAAAGACCACATGAGTATAAAATTGAAAAGCAATTATATAACACGAAAGGAGGTGAAAACATTTAAGCAATGTGAGCGGAAATGAAGATGTGGGAGTAAAGGACTCAACTTAATATCTAATTTTTAAATAAGGGGGATGAATGAAATGAAAAAGTTTATATTCTACTCACTGATCATTACGTTTATGACTATCTTTTTTTTGGGAATAAATTCTACTGTTATTGCAAAGCCAAAAACCATGAAGGCGGTAAGCTTTTTGCCAAAGGATCACCCTCTCTGCAAAATGATCCATGTCTGGGTGGACCGTGTTAATAATCAATGCAAGGATGCCGTAAAAATCGACTGGGTAGGCGGCGGTGAGGTGATTCCCGGTTTTGATCAGGCCGAGGCACTGCGCAATAATACCGTCCAGGTCATTTTCAACCCAACAGCCTATTACGCACCACTCGCCCCTGAGGTTAATGCATTCACCTTATCAAAGCTATCCATGGCAGAGGAACGCAAGCCGGGCGGTTTCTATGATTTTATGGTGGAACGACATAAAAAGATCGGGATTATGTACATTGGGACATGGCTTTACGACCCCTTCTATTTAAGGGTTAATAAACCGGTGAAGACCCTTGAGGATCTTAAGGGAATAAAGATGAGAACCTCAGCACTTTATGACCGTTTCATGAAAAAACTGGGGATGATCCCGGTTACAGTGAAATTCGGTGAGACCTTCACCGCATTGGAGCGCGGGCTTGTCCAGGGTTTTGGTTTTGCAACCTTAGGACCGAGGGACTGGGGATGGTTGAAGAATTGTAAGTATATTATTGATATCCCGTTTTATACTCGGCAGAACGTTCTTATACTTATGAACCTCGATGTATGGAACGGCCTGGATAAAAAGGTCCAGGACAAGATCATGGGTATTACAATAAAATTCGAGCCTGAAAT
Source organism: Desulfobacteraceae bacterium 4484_190.2 (assembly GCA_002050025.1). Taxonomy (GTDB): domain Bacteria; phylum Desulfobacterota; class DSM-4660; order Desulfatiglandales; family Desulfatiglandaceae; genus 4484-190-2. The sequence continues at coordinate 4,312 of MVDB01000037.1, read as the reverse complement.
GGAGGCATTTTTTAAAAAACAAATAAAGGAAGAATGGAAAAAATATGATGAGATTGGTATAAAGAGGATTACGTTTACGGACGCTGAAAATAAGAAATACTACGATGCCGCGTATGAGGCCGAGTGGGAAGACTTGAGCAAAAAGGTACCGGACCTTGTTCCTACACTTAAAAAACTGACAGGAAATTAATATTTTTTAGAAACGGTCTTTTTAAGCTCATGCATTAATCTGCTCCGCCCATGCGGGGTATATCCTGATAGTTCGTAGCCCATGGCTTACAGCCATGGGCTACGAACTTCTAAGCCCCGGTCAAGACAATGAAAAAACTCTTAGAAAGCTTTGATCGAATAATGAATATCATGATGTTTCTGGCAGGCATCATCCTTATCTTTATTATGCTGTCGGTCGGCCTCGAAGTTGTTTTGCGAACATTTTTCAATAGACCCCAGATCTGGGTCACCGAGATCACAGAAGTCATGCTTTTGTATATCACTTTTTTAGGTTCAGCATGGTTGCTGCGTGAGGGCGGGCATGTGAAGGTGGATATTATCCTGAACCACCTGAAACCGAAGACCATCGCTTTTCTTGGGATAATCAGCTCTATTATTGGGATATTTGTCTCTATTACCTTAACGATCTTTGGCTTTAGCGTAACCCTGGACTATTTACACAGGGGTATATATACGCCCACTGCCATGGAGATACCAGTCTCCGCAATTATTGTTGTTATTCCCATAGGCAGCCTGATGCTTTTTTTTCAATTCATAAGAAGGACCGGAAAATTTATTGTAGGGTTTTTTATTGAATCGGGGAAACTTAAACCTTAAATGAGGCGGAAAGTTCTTTTATTATGGAATGGTGGATGACGCTTGTTCTGATTTTTATTTGTTTGATGTTCCTGTTTGTCATCGGTGTGCCGGTGGCCTTTTCATTCCTATTTATAAACATTATCGGCGTCTACGTATTCTGGGGAGGAGAAGCGGGCCTTACACAGCTTATCCGTAGTATTTACAGGTCAGTAGCCACCTTTGCCCTTCTTCCGGTCCCTTTGTTTATACTCATGGGCGAGATTATGTTCCGTTCAGGGCTCGCCCCAAAGATGATGGACACACTTGATAAATGGTTGGGACGTATACCGGGTCGCTTGAGCATGCTGGCCATAGGAGGGGGGACCCTGTTTTCCACCCTGTCAGGTTCTGCAATGGCAGGATGTGCCATGCTTGGTTCTGTGCTGGTGCCTGAGATGGAAAAGCGGGGCTATAAAAAACAGATGAGTATCGGCCCTATCTTAGGTAGCGGCGGGCTTGCCATTATGATCCCACCAAGTGCCCTGGGAGTATTGTTGGCCTCCCTGAGCAGGATTTCAGTTGGTGGGATGCTGGTGGCCATTATCATACCAGGGATCATAATGGCACTTCTTTATGCTGCCTATATTGTTATAAGGTGCCTGTTACAGCCGGAACTGGCACCATCCTATGAAGTTTCGAGACCCTCGTTTTCTGAAAAAATTTTCCTGACCTGTAAATATGTCCTCCCTCTGAGCACTATCGTTTTTTTGGTAATCGGTCTCATGTTCTTAGGCATTGCGACGCCCACGGAATCTGCTGCCCTGGGGGCACTTGGCTGTTTTGTGCTTGTATTTATATACAAAGGCTGGGACTGGGAAGCCATGACCAGCTCCATATCCCATACCCTTAAGATTACGGTCATGATGTTTATGATCATGACAGGAGCAATGGCCTTTTCTCAGATCCTGGCCTTCAGCGGGGCAAGTTCAGGTCTGGTTAAGTTGGCCGGCAGCCTGGATATGCATCCCATGTTCATTCTAATATTTATGCAGATAATCCTTCTTTTCATGGGGGTTTTCATGGAACCCCTGACCATTATGATGGTCACACTGCCAGTCTATATGCCCATAATAAAGGCACTCGGTTTTGATCCTATCTGGTTCGGAACAATTATGCTGATTAATATGGAAATGGCAACAACAACGCCTCCCTTTGGTCTTGTGCTTTTTGTCATGAAAGGTGTCGCCCCACCAGATACCACAATGGGAGATATATACAAAGCAGGACTACCTTTTTTGGTCTGCGATGGCATTGCAATGGGATTGGTCATGGCGTTTCCTTGGTTGGCTTTATATCTTCCAAGCTTGATGTGATAACGTTGTGAAAATCTTCCAATCGATTGAAGGAGGTGACATTGAAGTCTATTGAGATGTTGAGAGGAAAGAGAGTTCTCATTGTCGATGATGAACCGGATGTTCTGGGAGCACTCGAAGAAATACTGGATATATGCATTATTGACACTGCCGGTGACTTCGTAGCAGCAAAAGAACTTCTTTCAAAGAACACGTATGATGCCGCCATTCTAGATATAATGGGAGTGCAAGGCTATGATTTGCTGGAGATAACTACAAAGAAAGATGTTCCGACCCTGATGCTTACAGCTCATGCCCTTAGCCCGGATAACTTCATCAAATCGATTAAGAAAGGAGCTTTGGCTTATGTACCAAAGGACAAAATGTCTGAAACAGCAATTTTTCTTGGAGACATATTAAGTGCACACAAAAGTCGCACCAAACGTTTTGGCAAATGGTTTGCAAGACTTGAAGAATTTTTCGAAGACAGATTTGATCCCGATTGGAAAGAGAAAGTAGACCCTGAATTCTGGAAAAAAATCTATTACGTATGAATAATAAAGACGTGAAATGGAGCAAAAGTGATCAAGTCCATGAATATAGCATGGTGGGTTGAGCGTTGGAGCGAACTGCACCCTGATAAACCTGCTATCCTTTTTGAAGGAGAGGAGATCAGTTATTTAGAACTCCACCAGCGGGCAAACCGGACCAGTTGCTGGCTCCAGTCCTTAGGATTAGAGAAGGGAGATCGGGTGGCTGTCATGCTCAACAACTGCCCTGAATTCATTGAACTCTACTTGGCATGCTCGCGCCTGGGCGCCATTTTTGTGCCTGTTAACTTTCGGCTGGCGAGGCCCGAACTTGAGTATACCCTTAAAAATTCAAGCCCCAGGCTTTTCGTGTTTGGAAATGAGTATGGTGATGATATAAGCAAACTCAACTTGAGCAATTTCCTGCCTTTGATGCAGTTGGCTACTGTAGGCAAACAACCAGGCTTTACCAAAACCATGAATTATTCTTCTGAGACAGCCGCCTTTCAGGATCAAAAACCCACATTCACAGGGTCCCAAGGGCCGACTGATCCGGAGGAGCCTCATGTTATCATGTACACATCAGGAACCACCGGCCGGCCCAAAGGCGCAGTCCTGTCTCACCGTAAGACCTTTTTTAACTGCCTGAACGCTGATATTTTCTTCAAGCTTCACTACGATGATATCATGCTCGTTGTCCTGCCGCTTTTCCATTCCGGAGGGCTCTTCATACAGGCATCGCCCATCATCTACAAAGGGGCGACCATGATCATCCATCCCAAATTCGATCCATCCAAGACCTATGAGGATATTGAACGATTTAAAGTAACAAAGTTTCTGGGTGTCCCAACTGTTTACAGGGCACTTCTCAATGTTGATCCTAAAAAAAGAGGGGATTTATCCTCATTGAAAGTATGTGCTATCGGGGGAGAAAAGACAACACCCGAGCTAATGGCCTGGTGCAAAAGAGCAGGCTTCGCACTTCGTCAAATCATGGGCCAGACCGAGACTTCCATTCTCTTGTGGGCTTCTGAAGGGGATTCACTTCACAAACCAGGTACACTGGGCCGGCCCGTCTTTCATGCTGAAGTGAGTCTTGTTGACCGTGAAGGACAGCGGGTGAAGTCTGGTGAAGTGGGCGAAATTCTTGTCAGGGGCTCGATCATGATGAAGGAATATTGGCAGGATCCTGTCAGAACTGAGGAAACCATCATAAACGGATGGCTACATACCGGAGATTTGGCCCGGATGGATGAAGAAGGATACTTCTACATGGTGGACAGGGCCAGGGACATGTATATCTCGGGCGGTGAAAATGTCTATCCGGCAGAGGTTGAGAGAGTCTTGAGAGAGCATCCGGACATTGATGATGTGGCTGTGGTTGGTGTTCCGGACGAGACATGGGGCGAGGCGGGACACGCGTTCGTTATTCCTAAACCAGGATCACGCCTTTCTACCGAGGATGTGGCTCAATTTTGTGACGGAAAACTGGCACGATATAAATGGCCAAAAAAAACTACTTTCTGCAAGGATTTCCCCTGTACTTCTTTGGGGAAAGTGCGTAAGTCTTTACTCTGCCGGGAGAATGGGGAAACTACTGGATTTTTCTCAGGAGAATAACTGGAGCCAAGAATAATATAG
>MVDB01000215.1 GCA_002050025.1 Desulfobacteraceae bacterium 4484_190.2 | reverse complement strand
GTCCAGGGGGAGGAATCCACTGCAGATATGGTCGAAGCCCTGGATTTGGTCAACCGTGAGCTCAACGTCGACGTTATTATCTTAACACGTGGAGGGGGCTCCCTTGAAGACCTGTGGGCCTTTAACCGGGAGGAACTGGCCCTAGCCATTAGAAATTCCCATATTCCGGTCGTTTCTGCGGTGGGTCACGAAATAGATTTCACAATCACCGACCTTGCTGCCGATTTCAGGGCCCCAACGCCCTCCGCAGCCGCTGAACTCCTGGTGGTTGAAAAGGAAACCCTGTTGAATCGTCTGAATGACATACGAAACCGGTTGGTCTCTGGAATTGGGCGGAACCTCAAAGGACTGAATCAGGGTTTGGATCGTTTGTCGAAAAGGTTCAAAGACCCGCGAAAACGCCTTGCTGATACCTGGATGCGCCTTGATGAAATTCATACCAGACTCGCCCGGGTGATGGACCTGATTGTCCGCGACAGACAATTCAGATTGAGCATGGAAAAACGCTCACTGCTTCTTCATTCTCCCCTAAATGTGATGGTATCCATAAAGCAGCGGCTGGATTTTCAGAGAAACTCCCTCGGCTATGCAATGGACAGTTGCCTCGGAGGAAAGCAGGCGTCACTTTCTCTCTTGGAAAAAAGGATAAAGGACCTGGGCCCCCTTTCAATCCTTAAACGAGAATGTCGAGTAGAAAAACTTGAGTCTGACTAGTGACAAATTGAGGATATCTTATTCCCATTTGACAGCAAGACGACCTCATTATAAAGTTTGTAGGCGTTCACAGGTTCCCCGCTTGCACTTCGCTTCAGACGGGATCTTCGACAGGGTTCAACGTTCAGGGTTAGGGACAGGGACAAAATTGAAGGCCCAAAGTCCTCGCAAAAAAATGCTGGTTTTGCCACATAATTGCCAAATGCCATGTTCCAGACCCGCCTGCCTCGCCTGTCATGTACGGAACGGGCATATCCCAAGAGGTCGGCAATGGTGGGCAGGTTTGTGGGGATGTGGAAGCGGTCGGTTTTCCCGTAGAAAACGTTTACAAAATGACGTATGGTGATGAGAATACAACCTTTGAACCCGTGAACGGGTACAAAGGTTTTAATACAAATGGAGGAATGATGGCTGAAAAGAAATTTGAAAAGGCAATGCAGCGATTGGAAGAAATCGTACAGGGTCTCGAGGAAGGCGACTTGTCCTTGGAGGATTCCCTCAAGGCCTTTGAAGAAGGGATGAAACTGCTCAAATTCTGTTCCAACAAGCTGGAAGAGGCCGAGCAAAAAGTGACACTCCTCGTTAAGGAAAGCGATGGGAAGCAGGCGCAGGTCCCCTTTGAGCCTGAGGAAGAAAATAATGCGGAATAAAGGCAAATTTGATCTTAAGTTTTACCTCAGCGAGAAAAAGGCTATTGTAGACAGGGCACTTGAAACCTATATACCTGAACCTGAGGGATCAGCATCCGATTTGATAAAGGCAATGAAATATAGCCTGTTCGCAGGAGGTAAAAGATTAAGGCCTATCCTTTGCCTGGCTGGAACGGAGGCCGTGGGCGGAACTGAAACGGATTGCCTTCCTGTAGCATGCGCCCTTGAGTTGATCCACACATATTCCCTCATTCACGATGACCTCCCCATGATGGACAATGACGACTTGAGGAGGGGAAAGCCTACCAGCCACAAGGTTTTTGGAGAAGCGGTAGCGCTTTTAGCCGGTGATGGATTGCTCACTGAGGCCTTTAACCTGATGACAAGGACCGACCTAACGAAGGATGTGGCTCCCCTGGTGATGCTTAAGGTGATAAGTCTGATTTCCCATGCTTCCGGATATAATGGCATGGTCGGCGGACAGGTTGTTGACATTCAATCCGAAAAAAAACCGCTTGATTTTCCCCTTGTGGAGTTTATACATACTCATAAAACAGGCGCCCTGATTACAGCCTCTGTCACTTCCGGGGCCATGCTGGGGCGAGGGGACGAATCCCAGGTCCGCGCAATCACTTCCTATGGTCGGAAGATAGGCCTGGCTTTCCAGGTTTCTGATGATATCCTGGATATTGAGGGGGACAGCAATATCATGGGGAAAAAGGTCGGGGCTGATCAGGAAAAAGGAAAAATAACGTATCCCTCGGTTCTCGGCCTGGAAAAATCCAAAGAAATACAGTCCGAACTGGTTGAAGAAGCTATTGAATCGCTGCGAATATTTGATTACGCGGCAGAACCCCTGCGGCGGATCGCCCTATACATTATTGAGAGAAAGAAATGAGTAATTCCAAAACAAATGATAGCCTGTTAGGAAATATGAATAGCCCGGCAGACCTCAAAGACCTTCCTATCCGTGATCTTGAAGGCCTGGCCAGTGAAATCCGTCAGAAGATCATTGAAACTGTATCCAAGACCGGCGGACACCTCGCGCCCAGCTTGGGCGTTGTTGAACTGACCATTGCGCTCCATTATGTGTTCAATGCGCCGGAGGATAAGATCATCTGGGATGTGGGTCATCAGGCATATGCCCACAAACTGATTACCGGGAGAAGAGACCGGTTTCACACCTTGAGGACGTACGGAGGTATCAGCGGATTCCCTAAACGGGAAGAAAGCCCTTACGATTCGTTTGACACCGGGCACAGCAGCACATCTATTTCTGCGGGCCTGGGTATATCTACTGCAAAGGGGCTTAAAGAGGAGGAAAGCAAGGTTATTTCAGTGATTGGCGATGGCTCCATGACGGCCGGCATGGCCTTCGAAGGACTCAATCAGGCCGGGCATCACGGGAAGGACCTGATCGTTGTCCTGAATGACAACGCCATGTCCATATCACCTAACGTGGGAGCCTTTTCCTCTTTCTTGAGCCGCAAGATGACCGGCAGGCGGTTTGTCAATTTAAAGAAAGACCTGGAGGGCTTCATAAAATCCCTGCCAGGTGTTGGTGAAAACATCCTTAGTTTGGTGCGTAAAAGCGAAGATTCTTTTATCACTTTTTTTACTCCTGGCATGCTTTTCGAGGCCTTTAAATTCAAATACATAGGGCCTATCAGGGGACACCGCATAGATCGCCTAATTGACGCCTTCAACAATGTACTCCACCTGGAAGGTCCAGTTTTAGTGCATGTGCTCACGAAAAAGGGGAAAGGATACGAGCCAGCCGAAAAGGACCCGGCGCACTTCCACGGGGTTGGTTCCTTTGAGATCCCTACGGGCTCCACTCCAAAGGACAGGACCAAGCATTTGCCATCTTATACTGAGATCTTTGGGAACACCATGGTAGACCTCGCGCGAACCAATAAAAAGGTATTTGCCGTTACAGCAGCCATGCCTGAGGGGACCGGGTTATCAAAGTTTGCCGAACAGTACCCGGAACGATTTATGGACACGGGAATCGCGGAACAACACGCAGTAACCTTCGCTGCGGGTCTTGCCACAGAGGGTTTTAGACCTGTCGTGGCGATTTACTCTACTTTTCTACAGAGGGCCTTTGATCAGGTTATCCATGACGTATGCCTGCCCAATCTGCCGGTTATTTTCGCCATTGATCGTGGTGGGCTTGTGGGCGAAGACGGGCCAACCCATCATGGTCATTTTGATATCACTTATTTGCGCAGCCTGCCAAATATAATCGTCATGGCCCCCAAAGATGAAAACGAACTAAGACAAATGCTCTACACTGCCTTGAAACACCCAGGTCCCGTTGCTATCAGATATCCAAGGGGCAAAGGCCCCGGAGTCCCAATTAGCACAAAGTATCAGGAAATCCCTATAGGTCAGTCAGAGACCCTCAGGGAGGGCAAAGACCTGCTCATACTGGCCCTTGGAAATATGGTCTACCCTTCCATGGAGGCAGCCGCTGGTTTAGAAAAGGAAGGGTTGTCTGTTGGTGTCGTGAACTGCCGTTTTGTAAAGCCAATTGACCCGGGTCTGGGGGAGCTTTCAACTTCAGTTGGCAGGGTTTTGGTGGTGGAAGAAAATATCAGACAGGGTGGGCTTGGCGGGGCGGTCCTGGAGCTATTTAATAATTTGGACATAGTAAATGTCCACATGAGACGAATTGGTCTGCCCGACAAGTTTGTGGAGCAAGGAGCGGCTCCACTTTTGAGGAAAATTTATGGCCTTGATGCCACCGGGATTTTAAAGGAGGCGAGGGATTTCTGCCAACAGGTCCAAAAACAGTAGAATACGATTGGATCAACTGTTGGTACAAAGAGGTCTGGCCGAGAGTCGAGAAAAGGCTAAGGCCATGGTCAGGGCAGACCTTGTGCTTGTCAACCATTTTCCAGTAATAATTAAAGGGCAGACCCTGCTGGACGTAGGTGCTTCCACAGGTGGATTTACAGACTGCCTGCTTAAGCACGGGGCCCGTAAGGTTGTCGCGGTAGATGTGGGTTACGGACAGCTTGATTGGGGCCTGCGAAAGGACCCCCGAGTCAAAGTCCTTGAAAGAACAAATATCCGCTACTTGAACCCCTGCGACATAGAAGAAACGATCGACGGAGCGGTCATTGACGTTTCCTTCATATCACTAAGGCTTGTGGTCCCTCCAGTCTCTGATCTCCTCCGAAAACATGCCTTTATAATTGCCCTGATTAAACCTCAGTTCGAGGTTGGAAAGGGGCAGGTGGGTAAGGGAGGGGTGGTGCGCGATCCACAACTCCATCAACAGGTTGTTGATGGTCTGAGCGACGTTTTTAGAGACCTAAATTGGACCGTGATGGGCCATATCCCATCCCCACTCCTTGGCCCCAAAGGGAACCGTGAATTCTTGATCCACCTCACCCGTTAGGCATACAAATCCCTTCCGTTAGAAAAGAACTGGCCTTTTTCTCCTAATAACTACTTGAAGAAATGAGAAGCATTAAGTTTCCGAAATGAAAACTACGCAGCCCTGCGCTTCGAAGCCTTAAGGGGGTTCAGTTTCCCGTTCCCTTTATTGGTGGTAGCCTGCTGCAAGTGTGTGGCCATATTGCAATTTCCATAACGCCATTTGGAGGCCGGATCGGGAAAGACGAGACAATATTTACCGGTAGGAAAATCTTTGACTTTCTGACAACCTTCACATTGTTCAACGATGGTATGGCAGGTACCACCATTAAACTCGCAGCCTTTCTTGTTCATGAAAAAACACTCATACCCCTCTTTTACGCTTGTACAAATCATTTTAATCACGTCCTTTCTTGAAGTATTTAAAATTGCGAATCGATTTTTATCTCTTACAATTTTATTGTTGTCAAGCAAAATAGCCACAATAATTGAATTTTCAAGGTAAAAAAATAAATTTCAGGAAAAATCCAAGGAGGAATTAGGCTAAAACTTGCCTTTTCGGGTCTCATACTTTATGATCAAATGCTTAATTGATCAGCAAGAGGGAAACGATTGGGTTTTCATTAATATTTTTGGCTTTTAGAAAGTGAGTATTAAAATGAAAAGGATTGGATTTGTGTCAACCCGTATTTCAGGGACCGATGGTGTTACGCTTGAGACCTATAAATGGTATCAGGTCTTGGAACGGAACGGCTATGAGTGCTACTTTTTCGCAGGAGAGTTGGACGTTCCCCCTGAACGATCATTTCTGGAGCCAAAAGCCCATTTTGAGGACCCTGAAATCCTTGAACTTCACAAATCCTGCTTTGGAACACAAAAGCGTGACCCACAACTGACAAAACATATTCAAAGACTAAAGGATCATCTTAAATCTAAGCTCCGCAAATTTTGTGAAGAATTTGGGATTGAAATGCTCATTACTGAGAATGCCCTGGCCATTCCCATGAATATTCCCCTTGGAATGGCCATTACGGAGTTTCTGGCCGAAACCTGTATGCCCGCCATAGCTCACCACCATGATTTTAGCTGGGAAAGGAAACGTTTTCTTATAAATGCCGTACAGGACTACCTCCAGTATGCATTTCCCCCAAATTTACAGTGCATACGTCATGTTGTAATCAATTCGGAGGCCTCCAGGCAACTGAGCTATCGAAAAGGGATCAGCAACGTTATTATCCACAATGTTTTTGATTTTAATAACCCTCCTCCTCCATCCAACTCAAAAAGCCGCATGCTCCGAAAAGAATTGGGCTTTAGTGATGAAGACCTTTTTATCCTTCAGCCCACGCGGATTGTGCCCCGAAAATGGATTGAAAGGGCAGTTGAGCTGGCCAGCCTGTTGTGGATGGGACATCCTCGAGTGGTGATTCCCCACGAATCTGGTGATGAAGGAGATCTCTATGCACTCAGGGTCCTCGAATACGCCAAGAGACTGGGAGTGGAGGTGCTCTATATGGGTGACCAGGTTGGGTCCATCCATGGTTTTAGCAGAGAGTGCAAAAAAAAATATACCATTGACGATGCTTATCAGGCGGCTGATATTGTTACCTACCCCTCCGGATATGAGGGATTTGGCAACGCCTTTGTGGAAGCAATCTATTTCAAGAAGCCGATTGTAGTCAACCGGTACTCTATATTTGTCGAGGATATAGAGCCCTGTGGGTTTGACGTCATCGATTTTGAATCCTTTGTAACCAGGCAGCTAGTCGAACGGCTTAAGGCTTTCATGGAACCTGATAACTTGAATACTGCGGTCAAAAAAAATTACGAACTTGGGAAAAAATTTTTTTCCTATGAAGTCCTTGAACAAAAACTGCTTTCCACAATTGATTCATTCAGCTAATTATGGAAGGATCCTTGCATATCGGCATCCTTCATTATTCGTGCCCTCCAGTGGTGGGTGGTGTTGAAGAGATGCTCCATCAACATGCCCTCATTCTTCATAGAATGGGACAATCTGTTTGCATCCTGGCAGGAATGGGAGAGATCTTTACAGATGTCTTCCCTGTGCGAATTGAGTCGGTCCTGGGATCCAGACACACACAGGTTAGTAAGGCTAACGAGCAATCCCGCAAAGGAGATTACAGACTCCTAAAAAAGCTGACCAATACAATTTTTAAGCTTCTTGTTGACTGGTCCAGCGATCTGGATGTCATCGTAGCCCACAATGTGTTACAAATGCCCTTTAACCTACCCTTGGCCCTTGCCCTGCGCCGTCTTGTAACCTCAAACAATGCCCCTGCAATAGTTAGCTGGGCCCATGATTCACCTTACTTTCAACATCATCCCCCTGACTTTCTTTATCACCATCCCTGGACGGCCCTTCATAATCCACATCCTGATATCCACTACGTGACGATTTCAGAGTCACGAAGGGTGCTTTTCGAAGAACAGGACCGGGCCATTAAATGGAAGGTAATTCCGAATGGTATCGATCCTGTGAGCTTTTTATATTTGGATCCCAAATCAGTGAAGTTGGCAGCGGAGCTGGACCTTTTTAGTCGCGACCTTGTAGTTGTACAGCCTTCAAGGATCACACCCCGAAAAAACGTGGAGCTCGCCATCCATATTGTGAGAGGCATAAAACTTTTGGGTTACAATATCTTATTTATCTTAACAGGCGCATATGATCCACATGAGGGACGGGCAGTATCTTACTATAGACGGCTAAAATACTGGGTAAATGAGCTTGATCTGAAAGACAATATCGCCATTCTGGCCGAGTACAGGTTTAAAGACAGAACAAAACTTGTGCCGAGCCGCATCTTCATTCGTGATCTTTATCTGATGGCGGACATGCTCCTCATGACCAGTAAGGATGAAGGCTTTGGTTTGCCGCTTCTGGAGGCAGGGTTGATCAAACTTCCAATCGCTTGCCCTGATATCCCGCCTTTTGTGGAGATTGGAAGGGATATATGCTTTTTTCATCTGGACGACCCACCACTATCCACGGCGGGTCGTATTATAGAGTACCTGGG
>MVDB01000036.1 GCA_002050025.1 Desulfobacteraceae bacterium 4484_190.2 | reverse complement strand
CCGCTCTTTTCAGCCTCTTCAATCATGTATAAGGCCGGCCTGTCCTTTATGGATCCACCCGGATTGAAAAATTCGAGCTTGGCCAGTATTTCCACATTTCTATTCACATTGAGCCTGTTAATGGGAACCAGAGGGGTCCCGCCAATTTGATCCAGGATGCTATGGTGTTTGACACCCATTTGTTCATACCCCTAACCCGGAAAAGCCGGAAAAGTGCCTATCAAATAGTACAATTTTATTATGGTACCATTACCCGAGGTAGTGTTTTAGGCCAATTCATCAACTTTATAATATAAATTGATCTCGATTTGCAATGCCCATGAAGTGTGCGCCGGCAAATCTCATTACGGCCTTGGACTGGAGTTTCAATCAGATCTACTAAGATCTTTTAACATTTTTTTTAACGCCCCTTGACATTTGACAGGTTGGCCTTATTTTTCATTTGTTACGTCTTTATCCCGTTTTTTTCAAAACCGGGTAAAAATGGGGTTTTCTTTTTCTGAATCTAATAATTAACATCCCCGGAAAGGAGGATGAAGAGAGATATAATCAAAAGGAGGTGAAAAGAGGCATTTTCAGAAATCAAATGAAGCTGAAGCATAAATTATTCATATTGGAAGGAGATAGTTAAAATGAAAGTAAAACCATTGCATGACCGTGTAATTGTAAAAAGGGTGGAAGAAGAAGAGAAAACAAAGGGTGGTATTATTATCCCTGATACGGCAAAGGAAAAACCCGTAGAGGGTAAAGTTATTGCCGTTGGCAAAGGCAAAATACCGGACAATGGGAACCTGCAGCCTCTTGAAGTCAAGGAAGGCGATAAGATCCTGTTTGGAAAATATGCAGGAACAGAGATCAACATAGAGGGTGATGAACACCTGATCATGAGAGAAGATGATATAATCGCAATCGTAGAATAAACTTATTCTGGGCTTTTTTATTAACTACAATCAAAAAATGAGGGAGGATTATAAATATGGCAAAAGAGATTAGATACGATGCAAAGGCCAGAGAATCACTACTCAGGGGTGTCAACACCCTTGCCGACGCAGTCAAGGTCACATTGGGACCAAAGGGCAGGAATGTCATTCTGGATAAATCCTTTGGCGCACCCAATATCACAAAAGACGGTGTTACAGTAGCCAAGGAAATTGAGCTGGAAGATAAATTTGAAAATATGGGTGCTCAGATGGTCAAGGAGGTTGCATCCAAAACATCTGACGTAGCCGGAGACGGTACGACCACAGCCACAGTTCTGGCACAGGCAATGTACAGGGACGGCTCAAAGCTGGTGGCGGCTGGAGTCAATCCCATGGCCATTAAACGGGGAATTGATAAGGCCACAGAAGTCGCAGTGGCCGAGCTGAAAAAGATATCCAAACCTACCAAGGATCAGGAAGAGATCGCTCAAGTGGGAACCATATCAGCCAACAATGACGCAACCATCGGAAACATCATTGCCGAGTCCATGAACAAGGTTGGCAAAGAAGGTGTCATTACGGTGGAGGAAGCAAAAAGCATGGATACCACCCTGGAAGTGGTTGAAGGTATGCAGTTTGATCGCGGCTATCTCTCTCCTTACTTTGTCACCGACGCGGAAAAGATGATATGCACTTTGACAGAGCCCTATATTTTGCTTCATGAGAAAAAGATAAGCAACATGAAGGACCTTGTTCCTATCCTGGAGCAGATTGCCAAGATGGGAAAGCCACTCCTGATTGTTGCCGAAGACGTGGAAGGCGAGGCCCTTGCAACATTAGTGGTCAACAGGTTGAGAGGGACCCTGCAGTGTTCGGCAGTAAAAGCCCCCGGGTTTGGTGACCGGAGAAAGGCCATGTTAGAGGATATTGCCATCCTAACCGGCGGCAAAGTAATATCAGAGGATCTGGGTCTGAAGTTGGAAAATATTACCTTGAATGATCTCGGTACGGCCAAAACAATCACAATTGATAAGGACAATACAACGATCGTGGATGGCGGCGGAAGCCGGAGTGATCTGGAGGGCAGAGTCAAACAGATCCGGGCGCAGATCGACGAAACCACATCCGACTATGATGGAGAAAAACTTCAGGAAAGACTGGCCAAATTAATCGGTGGCGTAGCGGTGATCAACGTAGGTGCGGCCACAGAGATCGAAATGAAAGAGAAGAAGGCCAGAGTGGAAGATGCCCTGAATGCTACAAGAGCTGCTGTGGAAGAGGGGATCGTACCCGGAGGCGGGGTTGCCTTAATACGGACACTTCCAGCGCTTGCTAAGTTGAAACTGGAAGGCGAGGCACAATCCGGCGTTAATCTTGTGATGAGGGCCCTTGAGGAACCGATTCGCCAGATTGTAAATAATGCCGGGGCTGAAGGGTCTGTGGTGGTAGAAAAGGTCAAAGAGGGAAAAGGCGCCTTTGGCTACAACGCGGAAAAGAACGAATATGAAGACCTTTTGAAGGCTGGCATTACTGATCCAACCAAGGTCACGAGATTTGCCCTGCAGAATGCCACGTCGGTTTCGTCTCTGCTGTTAACCACCGAAGCTATGGTTGCGGAGACACCTAAAGAAAAGGACGACATGCCTGGAATGCCTCCTGCAGGCGGTATGGGTGGCATGGGTGGTATGGGGGGAATGATGTAGGGAAGTTCCTCTAAGCTTTAAAAATAAGAAGTGACGGGATTCTTTTCCGTCACTATCAGTTACTATAAAAATTGTATCCGGAACGAGAAAGCTCATATTTCGGGTACAATTTTTTTTTGCGCTGAACAGCTATTAAGTGATGTCAGTTGAAGAGGAAAAAGCAAATTACTTGTTTGCTCTGGCTTCATCAATTTTTTTGCCGAGAATTCTTAAATACTTGGCAAAATTGCTGGCTCGCTGAAACCGTTGATCCGGATCTTTTGCCAGAGCCTTATCAATTAGTTGCTCGCAGGGTCTTATCACCTTTGGGTTTATTTGCCGCGGAGATGGATGTTTTGCTTGAGTGATTTGATAAAAAAGCTCTGTTAGGGTTTTACCACCAAAGGGGAGCTGGCCGGTCAATAGCTGAAAAAACACTATACCAAGAGAAAAGATATCCGAGCGACCATCGATTTCCATGCCATTAATCTGTTCCGGAGACATGTAGTTGGGTGTTCCAAGGATAATCCCCGTTCTAGTCTGAGAGGAAGAGACCGCCTTGGCAATGCCGAAATCCGTCACCTTAATATGCCCGTTTTTTAAAAGCATGATGTTTCCAGGTTTAATGTCTCTATGGATTACGCCCTGAGTGTAAGCATAATCCAGGGCGTCGGCCGTCTCAGCAATGATGTCCAGTACTTTCCTTAAGGGCAGGAGGGAATTTTTCTCACAATAATGTTCAAGATCTTCTCCCTCGAGAAGCTCCATGGCCATGTAAGTCAAATCGTAATCCTCTCCCACATCGTGAATAGATATAATCGACGGGTGCGATAGTTTTCCGGCCAATTCAGCTTCCTTGAAAAAGCGTTCCTTCACCTCTTTTTCCTGCTGCTCTTCAAAATCGTCGGAGAAACGGATAGTCTTGATGGCCACCAGGCGATTTATCTTGGGGTCCTTCCCCTTGTAGACAACTCCCATAGCACCCTGGCCCAATTCTTCAAGAATCTCATATCGTCCAACCGTGGGTTTCGTATCCAGGTCATCTGATATTACGAGTTTTCCCTCATCTTTCCTCCTGTGTTTCCCAAGAGGCAGATCCCCGGCGAATTTTCTCAATTTGGGTATTCGTGCATCCAGATCCCTGAAAATTCCCCCTTCTTGGACAATATATTCGTAAACGGTAATGGCCTTGTTAATCATCCGCTTACGTTCGAAATCAAGACCAAGGTTATAAAGGACATCTTTCATGTCATCATCAAGGGGGCATTTCCTGAGTTTTTCAAAAGCCAGATCCAACAGGCCCTGACTCTGCAGGCTCAGACCAAGCATCCTGTTTGTTTCAAAGCTTTCCTTCGATGAGAGAGCTAAAGTTTTCTGGCTAATCACGGTTTCCTTTATTAAAAATACCACATAAATGGTAACGAGAGAAAAACAGATATAGACAACCTTGAACCAAATATTCAGATTCATAAAGAGAATCAGCCCGGTTATAAAAACGCCAAAAAGCATTGCCCCCAGCACAGCGGTCCTGGAGAAGTAATCCAGTTTGGGGAAGAAAAAACACGCTAAAAAGCCAAGCACCAGGATCAAAAGAGCCTCTATGTAGGGCATGGTTTCAGGCCGCTTAAGGTACCTTCCGTTTATAAAATCTTCTATAATATTGGCTGTCAGTTCGACCCGCGGCATTTTGGGGTCTACCGGGGTATTGATGGAAACTCCACCCTCTTCCGCTGTAAATCCAATAAGCACTATTTTACCATCAAACACGGCAGGAACTTTTTTCACCTTTAGGATGTCAACGAAGGAGTAATAGGGGAAGGACTTTCTCCCACCCTTAAATTTAACAAAGATCTCGCCCTTTGTCGTAGGAATGATCTGCTTGTCTAACTTGATTGCTTCTTTCTGTACAACGACCTGTTCCGGGTATTTATTCAGATAATCGAGGGCGAGGCGCATTGGCATTGAAGGTATGATATGCCCTCTATAATTGATAAAGGGAAGATGAACCTGCCCTGCCATCACTTCATCGGGAGGCAAATTGATGTGCCCGATACCCCGAGAATTCTCTGACAGTTCAAGAAAGGGGGTTGTGAGCTGGTTTACAGATACATACTGCTCAAGTTTTCTCCCGGCATTGGTGGCTTTCATGGAATTTTCGTCAAGAAAAGAGTCCCTTGGGATTACAAGTTCAGTGTCGTATTGTCCAAATTTTCCCACAACCGGGAGTATAATATTGCCTGATTCCTTAACCGTCTGAGAAAGTTTTTTGTCATTATCAAGGTTCTTTTCAATTCTTTTTAGCTTTTCAAGGACCCAGACATAAGAGGCTTTTTCACCGGTGCTCTCCTGCTGCTGAGAGATAGTCTCGTAAAGTTCTTTGACCTCCTTTAGGCCCTGGTTTTGTTCCTTTTGGCTGAAAACAAGATCCAGTCCGATCAACTTTGCACCATTGGCTTTCAAAATGCGAATCATCTCTGCAACCAAAGACCTCGGCCAGGGCCAGGGGCCGAGCTGGTTTAAGCTCTTCTCATCAATATTGACTATTGCAATTTTGTTTTCCCCCATTGATCTGGGTAAATCCAACCGCATCTCAACGCTGTAGACAATTCTCTCTATGCCCTCTAACAAAGGGAAGGCCCTGAAGGAGAGAAATATATAAAAAACGGCGATGAGCGCAGTGATTAAAAGGTCTGTTCTATTAACGGTGAGTTTCATACAATGGCTTCAGCTACGTCCTTTTGTACCCGATCGAACCATCAGACAGGGAGTTTTTTTGTCTATAGGAACAACAAAATTTTATAATTTTAATATAATATCAAAACGCCTGCATATTGTCAAAAAGAAACAAGGCCTCTCTGGCTATTTGTTCCTTGACACACAATTCCAAATCCCGTAAACTCCAGACCAAAAGAAGGATTTCGTATACTTTAATCCAGGCAAGCACGACAAGTCCTTCAAGATCAAGGCTTGGGATCTTAAAAAAATCAGTAAGCCGAAACTCATCTGAAATTACTACGTAATGACGGGAGCGCAGGCAAGATCAGTCGGTGCTTCCTTGACAATCGGTTCCCGCCTGCTTATCTTTCCGACTTCCACCAGATTTTGTAGATGTTTTCATTGGCGATCCATTAGAGATGAAACCCGACTGTTAACGTAACTGAAAACCGATGGCGGAGATGGTCTTAGACTGGCTCCGTCGTAAGCGATCGATCGAACATGAAACGTTTTTCAACCCATTGTGTTGCTCCATGGCGGAAGATTATTATTGCCACCGCCGTAGGGCTGATTCTATTGATGGCCAGCAGCGCTGCCGCATCGGCCAGGCGCACGGATTTGCCGTCGGATGTGATATCGACGCTTCATTACCTTCTGGATCTGACAAAAAATGAGGCTGGCGCCACCTTTGATGCGCAACATATCGCGCCGTTCATGGCGTTTCTCCTGTTGCCCAAACAGGACAACGCCCTTTACAGTGCCGATGATTCCTTCAACGCGCCATCCGCCTATAATGATTTTACCGTCAATACTGATCTCCAGCATATCATAGATTACACCCTGGATGCCGATATCCCTTCATTTTTCTTCTGGCCGTCCTCCCTGCGATTGACCCGGTGGACCCGGGTGGATGGCGGTGATCAGCAGTTCGCCCGGCTGAAATCGGCTTGCGCCCATCTGAATGCGCCTTTCATCCTCAAAGGGACCGAACACATCACCATCACACCGGATCAGCACAGTGGTGCCTATTACAGCTATGACGTGGATAAGATGGTCATTCTCAGCCCTTACAACCAGGGGCGTGTGCTCATCACCATTTATCTACAAAAGGATACTTCGGCGGTGGGCAGAAAAGGGTGGGTGCTGGGCCAAGACGATGAATGGAGCTATCTGTACACACGGGAAAAGGGATTGGGCCTCAAGGGGCTGGGGTGGGCCAAGACTTATATGTATGATTCGTTTAACATTACCGTTTATTACGAGGCGGATCCTGGAAAACCTGCTGTCACCTGTGGAGCCGTTAGCTGGGTGAAGGCCGGCTGGGCCGGTATCAATATGGTTCAGCCCAAACATATTCATCAGGGGCTGGTGCGGGTGGCTCACGCTTTTACAGCGGTGATGGAAAACCCACGGCTGCCGGAGCCTGTCAGGCTGGCGGAGACCTTTTCAAAATCCAGAGAGCTTCCCACCCCTACCTTACGGAAGTACGTCAGGGACTACCTTGCCGGCCTGGAACAGCGCATCGCATCATCCGAGGCCCTCTGGGAAAAAGTGGGAGACACTTTTGACAGCCAGACCTTGCTTGCACAGATGAACCGGGATGAACTCTACGCCGTTCTTGCTCTGGACTATTTAAAAAAAATACTCGGCCGCAATCCCGTGATGGATTCCCATCCGTTTTGATTCCACCGCTATAACTTCTTTTGTATGCAATACCCGGGCATGATGCGCGTGTCAGGGACCCAATGACTGTTAGTAGTTAATAGAGACAGGAGATCTATTTTTATTTATCTATTTTGTTTGCGGATTTTCGCCTTATACATTTTTCTTTCATAAAGTCAGGCTTGCAGGGTGCTTACCTTCTCAAAACCATTCATAATACATCTCCCAGAGGAAATCCTTTTGTGAAACATCAAGAAATTATAGATTATTATATTGCATGAAATCTTACTCTTGAAAACATCTTTTTTAAACGGGGCAACCCCTTAATTAGTTTCACAAGCCCTCCCAATCTTCAGGACCTTTTCCACCAATTCTGAAGGGTTCCTCTATAGGAGGCTGTCCGAGAATGGCTTCGTAGCGAGATTGAGCAAAAATTTTGAGGGTAAGGCGTCAAGGCCAAAACGGCCGTAGACGTAGTCCCGCCGTGGCGGGATTGAGGACGTTTGGGACTTAACAACGCAGCCATCAAAATTTGCAGCCGATCGTAGTCCCGCCCTGCGGGATTTTCGGACACCCTCCTATAATCCGTATCATAGGTTCTTTGCCCACTCCTCCTTCAATCGAAGCACGTGGGCATAATGGTTTGTGGGGCCGTGCCCGGAGCCGAGGTCCAGGCCCAGGGCAATGGCCCGGGTAATGAATTCCTTGGCCTGGCCTACCGCCTCCGGGGTCGTGGACCCCTGCCCTAAAAAGGTAGCGAGCGCCGCCGAAAAGGTGCACCCTGTTCCGTGCGTGTTCCGGTTGCTCAGACGAGGGGTCTCGAAGGTCTGAAAGCTCTCGCCGTCAAAGAGCACGTCCACTGCATCGCCTTCCAGGTGCCCACCTTTGACCACCACAAACCGGGGCCCCAGTTTACGGATCTTCCTGGCCGCCTCTTTCATTGCATCAAGGTCTTCCACGGGAAATCCGCAGAGTTCCGATGCCTCGGGAAGATTGGGAGTTACTACATGGGCCAGGGGCAAGAGCTCTTCCCTCATTGTAACCCGCGCGGCTTTGGACAGGAGTACATCCCCGCTTTTTGCAACCATGACCGGGTCAACAACCAAGAGTTCAACCTTGTAACGTCTCAACTGCTCGGCCACCGCCAGAACGATTTCCGGCGTGGAAAGCATCCCTGTCTTCGCCGCATCCACACCAAAGTCGGTAAGAACCGAGTCCATCTGTAGCTTGATGAAATCAATGGGTACGGGATGAACGCCCTGAACACCTACTGAGTTCTGAGCCGTCAGCACTGTTATAGCGCTCATACCGTAACTGCCCAGCACGGTAATAGTTTTCAAGTCCGCTTGGATTCCCGCGCCGCCTCCGGAATCGGAACCGGCTATGGTCAATACCCTCTTCATAAGTTACCTCCTATCTTTATGATTCGCACCGAATACTCGATCAGTCTTTCTTTCAGGTCATATGTCTGTTTCTTCATCTTTTCCCCATTCGATGTTGGACGTTCGACTTGCCCGCAATGCCTTTGGATCGTCTTGGTAGAATGACCTAGTGTTTTGGCCCGATGTCAATGATCATTCCACCATCCTTTGTAATGCATGACAGGCGGGTGTTCGATGTTCATTCTTTTCAGGCCGTCCTGGGCAAAAAAAACTTAGTGCTTATGCAGAAGTCCCCACGGGGGCAACCTTCTCAACCCTCCGAGCCTTGAGAGAAGGACCGAAGAGACGCATAAGGATCACATAAATCACTCCTGTGGCGAGGAGGCTGGGGATTGAGGAACCCCAGGATGTTTCTCTCTGCAGGAAGTGATAGAGTCCAAATCCTGTTCCCCACGCCACAAACGCCCACGGGTTGAATCCGCCCATGTACCAATAAATGTCTTGTCGATTAAATCCGGCCTCGAAGTACCTCTGTCGTCTGAGGAAAAAATAGTCTGCAAGAACGACCCCGAACAGAGGACAGAACACCGAACCAACAAAGAGCAGAAATCCCTCGTATGCGGTGGCAGGGAATATCAACGCCAGTGCCGTTCCCAAAATACCGCATGCAACACTCCCACGTTTCTGGCCCATTTCAGGCCATATATTGAGGGCAGAGATGGCCGTCGAATATATGTCAAGGAAGGTAGTCGTGAAGGTAGAAAAGAGGACAATAATAATGGCAGGGACGGCAAGCCCCAGACCCACCATCAATTCCAGCACCATGCTGTCCGGTGTTGGAGATTGTGTGGCAAGCGCTGCTGCGAGGCCTATGGTATACATCCAGGAACTAACGATGAAATAGCCTACCCAGGTTCCCCAAAAGGCGGATCCAGTGCTTTTCCCGTATCGTGAGTAATCACACACAAGGGGGAGCCAGGAAATGGGCATGGCAATGACCAGATCGAGACCGATCATAAAGGGCATGCCACCTTTTACGGGAGCCTCGAGGAGACGGCTCAGACCGTACTCATGAAAAACCACATAGCTCATGAGGCAACAGAGAGCTATGAGGGCGGTTATGGCGATCCTGTGAAGCCACTTCCAATAGCGATGGCCAAGGAGTGCCCAAAGGGTAGTCGCAAATCCGGCTATGATGACCCAGCCCCGAAAACCAAATATAGGCAAAGGCCACACCCCCTGTGCGGCCTTTGCCCCAATCCAAAGCATTACCCCGGTCCAGCCTACAAGCTGAACGAGGTTGAGTACTGTCGCAAAATATGACCCTCGAACCCCAAAAGATGGTCTAATTGCCACCATTGAAGGGATTCCTGTTCTACTTCCTATGATTCCGCCGAAAGCCAGGGGCATATTCCCGATGACGTGTCCAAGGAGAATCACCAAGAACCCTGTCAGAAACCCTAACGGGATCAGGAGGCCCCCAGCCCAGATTTCGGCGAGAGAAACAGCCGCCCCGGACCAGAGGAGAAAAAAATCCACCCCGCTTAAGTTTCGGCTCTCTTGTGCAATAGGTTCTATTCCTTCGCTTCCTGTCATGTGTACTCCCCCTTTTTTAGAAGTTTTGTGTGGGCTGCTGCCACAAAAAAACCGCTTCCCCCAAGGAGAAAGCGGCTCTAAAGGACCACTTGGCACGAATCACAGGTTAACTACACAATCGCGCCGCTTTCCTCCGCTGGTATTAGCCAGTTCAGGTTCTAAGGGTTGCAGGACTTTGATCCAGCTCTCAGTGGAACCACCCCTAGCGACAATTTATATTTTTCACCCTCTATTAAAAAATGTCAAGAGATATTCCTAAGCCGAATAAACGGGAATTTGAGCCGGGGAAGGCGAAAATCATAACAACCTCGCTTAAATACAGCCGTACAGGCATCAATACATTGAAGTATTTCGTGGATTGTAATTTGAGTCTGACGTAAAGATTGGGAAAAATAGCGATTCTCGGGCAGCCTCCTCGTCACGTATTGACAAGTGGCGTCTGGGTTAGTAATAAAATAGTAATTCAAAATCAGTAATTAAGAGAAGAAAGGAAATAAATAGATGCCAGACATGGATGAAATGAAAGAAGGGAAAAAGTATTATACAGATGTCCCTCAGAAGACAGAGGGCTTTTTTCTCAAAGGATCAAATTCCCTGGATTGGGGGATGAAAAATCGGCTCGCACGGATCTTCAATCCTAAAAGCGGTCGTACGGTCATGTTAGCCGTAGACCACGGGTATTTTCAGGGACCGACGACCGGTTTGGAGCGGATTGATATCAATATTCTCCCGCTTGTTCCTTACGCGGACACCCTGATGCTTACCAGGGGAATCTTAAGAAGCATTGTTCCGCCCTCTATCGGGCGGAACCAGCATACTTAAAGAACTCTCCAATGAAGAAATCGCTGTGGGTATTGAGGAATCGATACGTCTTAACGTATGTGCCATGGCGGTTCAGGTATTCATTGGCGGCGAACATGAAAAACAATCCATCATCAATATGACTCGTATGGTGGATATGGGAAATCGCTATGGGATTCCAACTCTTGCAGTGACCGCAGTAGGCACGGATATGGCACGCGATGCAAGGTACTTCAGGCTTGCCACCAGGATCTGCGCTGAACTGGGCGCACATTATGTAAAGTCATACTATATTGAGGACGGCTTTGAGACTGTCACGTCATCCTGTCCTGTTCCCATTGTTATGGCTGGAGGCAAAAAAATCCCTGAACTGGATGCACTGACGATGGCATATAATGCCATTCAACAAGGGGCCAGCGGCGTTGATATGGGACGAAATATTTTCCAATCCGATTCCCGCCGTGAGGGCCGTTGTGCACGACAATGAGATACCGGAAAAGGCGCTCGATCTATACAGGACTATAAAGAACGAATTGTCTGATTCGTAGATGTTTTTGTATTCGAATAATTGTCAGTATTACCCTAATTGATCCAAAGCCCAATTAGGTAGCCGTCAGCGCTCAGCGCTCAGCTAAAGAGTTTTAAACATGGATATATATTTCACCTATGTCAGTTTTTTAAAATTTGGTTGGAAAGTATTAAGCTGACTGCTATTGGCTGATTGCTGATTGCTCCCAATTGAGCGTTTTCGCTCAATTGGGGTATTATTGAAAGGAAAAAAATGCTTCTAAAACATGTGGCGCTTGTTTGCAGCTCTGAAGAAAAGAGTGACAAATTTTATGAAAGCCT
>MVDB01000035.1 GCA_002050025.1 Desulfobacteraceae bacterium 4484_190.2 | reverse complement strand
TCATAGGTCTGGTAGTAAGGAGCACCGCTATCCAGCATATTGGAACCTATATCAAGGGTCATAAGGTGATTTGCAAGGAGGCCGTAGAAAAGGGTTGACAGATTTGCTGCACCGTCAACCATGGCTGTATCCACAACCTGTCCCTTACCGGAGTTGTTCCTCTCGATCAACGCAAGCAAAATACCCATTGCGCAAAGCATACCGCCACCAAAGCATACCGCCACCCGCAAAATCGCCCAAGATGTTACACGGTGGAAGGGGGTTTTCTCCCTTTCTTCTGAATAGGGACAGGGCACCGGAAAGAGCAATATAATTGATATCATGTCCTGCCATACTTGAATAAGGGCCGCTCTGCCCCCATCCTGTCAGGCGAGCATAAATCAGCTTAAGGTTTAAATCCAATGCGACATCCGGTCCGAGTTGCAACGCCTCCATAACTCCGGGCCGGTAGGGCTCCAGCAGCACATCCGAACTACTAATCATTTTCCTTACAATCCCAATGCCCTGATCAGTTTTCAGGTTAACTCGAATGGATCGTTTCCCACGATCAAAGGGGTTTTTAACCATGATGTTGGGAATCTCCGGTGCGCCCTTTGACAAGCGATCAACGATCACTACATCGGCCCCAAAGTCAGACAAAAGCATCCCACAGTAGGGGGATGGCGCCAAACCTGCCATTTCAATCACCTTTATTCCTTCCAATGGTCGCATATAAACCTCCGTGTTATAAATTTTTAAATCTCTTATATCAGAAAAACGTCAAAGTATTAAGTAGCTGTATTTCTTCCCCCTGTAGCTGGATGATTACAGATTGTTGCTCGGTAACTTCCAGTAATTGAGAAATGATCAGGATATTTTCTTCTTTGGGAATTTTGGGTATCTGTATTTTTGGTACTTTCATGCAGTATGTTCTTAGCAGCTAAAATCCTTTTTGTTTACTTTTTTTTCATTTTTACCCTACCTTTTTGAGAAGTTACCAAAGCTGATAAGTTCTCAATAAATTCGGGTGGAGTTTATCCTTAAGGATTTTGTAAAAGGCTTACGCCTAAATTCCGAAAAGGGATACAGCCATTGTCATTCGCTCAAAGCATCAACCCGGTTGTGAACGCCTTAACTTATTGAGATGTTACCAAAGCTGTACCTAACATATTGATTGTAGAATGAAATACCTTTGGTTCTAAAATCCCCCCTACCCCCTTTTCAAATGGGAGGGTTAGGCCCGCCCTCCAGCCAAGCGGAGTGAGGTGGACGGGGGTATTTTCTGACCGGATTCAATCTGACTTTGAATTTTCCCCGAGTGCTCTTGCGTGACTATTGACGAAAGAGTTAGGCTCTGATACAAAAATATAGAAACTCAAAATGACTGGAGACAAGAAATAGTTGGAATTTACAACCATAAAAGGGTTCAAAGATATTCTGCCTGAAGATGTGGAGACTTGGCAGAGACTGGAATCGGAGGCGAGAAGGGTCTTTCATTCTTTTGGCTTCAAGGAGATAAGGCCACCCCTCCTCGAAAGAACTGAACTTTTCAGCCGGGGCATTGGGCAGGAAACAGATATTGTTTCAAAGGAGATGTATACCCTAAAGGACAGCAAGGGAAGAGGGCTTACGTTACGACCAGAGGCCACGGCTTCCGTGGTCAGGGCCTATGTTCAGCACAGGCTCTATCTGAAGAATCCGATCCAGAAGCTCTTTACCATCGGCCCCATGTTCAGACATGAGCGACCTCAGAAGGGGAGATTCAGGCAATTTCATCAGATAAATGCGGAGATCTTTGGCGACCCTGGCTCCAGATCTGATGCGGATATTATCATTATGGCCATGTTTTTTCTGGAGACTATCGGTTTGTCTGGTCTTGGTCTCCATATTAACTCCCTGGGGTGTGATAAGTGCAGGGCCAGATTCAAGAAAGAGCTTAAGGATTACCTGGGTCAAAAAACCCATACCCTGTGTACCGATTGCCAAAGGCGGGCGGAAATCAACCCCTTAAGGGTTTTTGATTGTAAAGTGGAGGGTTGCAAGGAAGTGGTTTCAAGCGCTCCCTCAATCCTTGATTATATCTGTGAAAAGAAGGCCTTTAACTGGGTAAATGACCTGAGAAGAACAGGCATCTGGGTGGAGACGGAATATAGCTCAAAGGGACTGAAGGCCCAGATGAAGAGAGCTGGACGCCTGGGCGCAAGGAAGGTCTTAATCGTTGGAGAGGATGAGCTGGCTTCCGGGAAAGGTATCTTGCGGGACATGGGAAAGAAGGTTCAAGAGGAAGTGGAACTCCAAAACATTGTAAACAACCTCAAGGGAATACTAAAAGAATCGACAGGATAACCCCGCGTTCCGCGGAGCCCCGATAGCGAGATCTACACTTCGCTTCGATAGTCATGGATAGACATGGTATTATTACCTGAATCTTGCACCAAGTATCGTAGCGAGGCGCAGAAAGCGTTGTGTTTAAAGCGAAGTTGGAGTGATTTTGACCCGCAGGCATATTACTTATATGGTGAGGATCAAAATCATGAAACGAGCTTTAAAGGCAAAGCGCTTCAAGCCGTAGTAGATAGTTGATGCAAGATTCAGGTATTAAGTCAATCCTGTCAGAAAGCATAAGAGTGCTGCGATAAATGAAAGAAGACCAAGATATACAAATAGACTCCATGGGAGATTGGAAGCGTACCCATGACTGTGGAAGCCTCAGGTCAGATAACGTGGACCAGGAGGTAGTGTTAATGGGGTGGGTGAACTCAAGGCGTGATCTCGGAAATTTGATCTTCATTGATCTGAGGGACCGGGAGGGAGTCACTCAGATTGTCTTTGATCCACAGGTGGATAAAGAGAGTCACGAGAGGGCCCATATTCTGAGAAACGAATGGGTTATTGCGGTTAAATGCACTGTTGTCCCTCGTCTCAAGGGCCAGGAAAATTTTACCTTGCCAACCGGATCCATTGAATTAAAAGTACGTGGTCTAAAGATCCTTAACAGGACTGAGACCCCTCCCTTCCAGGTGGATGGAGCGGTGGATGCCTCGGAGACACTCAGGCTGAAGTACCGGTATCTGGAATTGCGAAGGCCCCAGGTCTTGAGCGCCTTCCGCAAACGGCATTTGATTGCATCCTGCATAAGGGAATACTTGGACAACAAAGGTTTTATTGAGGTCGAGACACCCTTTCTCACCAAAAGCACGCCGGAAGGGGCCAGGGATTACCTGGTACCCAGCAGGGTTAACAGAGGTATGTGTTATGCCCTTCCGCAATCGCCCCAGCTATTTAAACAGCTTCTCATGATTGCCGGATTTGACCGCTATTATCAGATTGTGCGGTGCTTTCGAGATGAAGACCTCCGGGCGGATCGCCAGCCCGAATTCACCCAGGTGGACCTGGAGATGGCCTTTGTGGATGAAGAGGATGTTATGGGGGTTTTTGAGGAGATGATGAGGGGTCTTTTTCGCAAAATGCAGGAATTCGATATGGCTTCCCCTATACCCCGCCTTGAATATCATGAGGCCATGGACCGGTTTGGCACGGATAGACCTGATATACGGTTCGCTATGGAACTAAAGGACTTAACGGACATTGCAGGCCGATCGGATTTCAGAGTTTTTAAGGGTGTATTCGAAGAAGGGGGTGTGGTCAAGGCCATAACTGTCAAAGACGGGGCTGCATCTTTTTCGAGAAAAGTTCTGGATGAACTCTCCGGCCTCGCGTTCCAATACGGGGCTAAGGGCCTGGCATGGATTAAAGTCAATAAAAATGGCTGGCAGTCCTCCCTGAACAAATTTTTTAGGGACGAGGAAAAAACGGCTGTTAATGAAAAGGTGAAAGCAGCCCCTGGTGATTTAATTTTAATAGTGGCTCATGAACACAAAATAGCCAATGAAGCCCTTGGAAAGCTTCGTCTGGAGGTAGCTCGCCGACTGGATCTGATCCCTAAAAACAGCTATGAGTTCGTGTGGATAACGAGATTTCCCTTATTGGAGTATAGCGAAACTGAAGGGAGGTTTGAAGCAGTTCACCATCCATTTACCGCGCCATTAGAGGAAGACCTGACTTTGCTGGACGATCATCCTGAGCGAGTGAGGTCCAAGGCATATGATCTGGTTTTAAACGGGGCAGAGATAGGCGGAGGAAGTGTGAGAATCCATAATCTCGCCACTCAACAAAAGGTGTTCAGGGCCCTTGGTATCTCAGACCAGGAGGCCCAAATGAAGTTCGGGTTTTTTTTAGAGGCGCTGAAATATGGCGCTCCTCCCCATGGGGGAATCGCCCTGGGCTTTGACCGTCTGGTGGCTATCATGACAGGGGTCAAGTCAATCCGGGAGGTCATCGCCTTCCCAAAAACAACCAGCGCAGCATGCCTGCTCACTGATGCACCATCCCGCGCGGATGAAGCACAGCTCAAGGAACTGGGGTTGCGGTTCGATTTGGAACAGTAAATAGGGTAGATTATCCGCGGTCAGGGGAATTGGTTTACAGACGTTGAAGGAGAAAAGCCGATGGAAAACCCTGAAAAGATTGAAGACAAAGATCTGCTGAATCTTTTGAAAACGTTGCAAAGAGACAAAACGCTCATCAAGATGAACCTGCCGGGGAAAAATTTTGAGCGCATAACCATTGTAACCCGCGTTCGGCACAGAAGGCAGAATCCGCTTTTTCTGATAGATTACACCCAGGGATTCAGGGAAGCTGTTGGCGATGTAAAAGATGTTAAAATGCATTTTGAATTTACAAGAGAGGACAAAGTAAATTACTCTTTCAGTACATACGGCTGGGAGATTTACCGCGATGAAATAGGAGTAAGGTTTCCCGAATTCATTGAACGAAAACAAAGAAGGAAGGATTTCAGGCTAGCCGTCCCATCTGATACAAAACTGCATCTTCAGGTGGATTCAACCCTGTTGGAAATGAAAGTGCTTAATGTCAGTCTGGGTGGTACCCTTGCTGTACTTGTCGGGCGAAAGGCGGGCTCCAAAGAGGAGACGATCTTTAATTCCGGGGAACACCTAAGTGATATCGAAATGGTGTTTCCATTAGAGGCGGAAAATTTAAGAATTCATATTGAAAAGGCAATGGTGGTACGGTTGGAACAAGATCCATCAAAGGACAAAAATTGCTGTGCCCTTCAGTTTATAAACATGGAAGAAAAGGAAGAAAAAGCCCTGACAGAATTCATATACAAATACCAGCGATACGTTCTCCAGAAAAAAAAGCAAATAAACAAATAGGCCATATCCTTATAATTCAACGTCTTCCAGTTTTAATGCTCATCCCGCAAAATATACCTGCGCTTACGCCCAGGCTATTCGCAATCATATCCCAAATTGAGAAAAGTCTCCCTGGTACAAAACCCTGGGCAAATTCAAGTCCCACTCCCAGAAGGATCATGAAAAGTGCCCATGCCAGGGCCTTCTTTGCACTTGCAAACCCAAAGAACGGCAGGACTGACAGCCAGAAATAAGCAAGAAAATGATATAATTTGTCTGACCATCTGAAATAAAACGGGAACTCAACCTGAGGTATTAGGGAAAGATAAGACACTGTGCCGATGGATATGATCCAGACGATAATTACAAATTTTGGAAATGAACACCAATTAACTTTCATGTCGTTTTATCCAGTGGCCTCCAAAGAATTACAGCAGAAATGAAATAGAGCACTAACGCTATTTCTATAACAAGATTGAAACCAAAATGAACGGACAATATGGTCGCCAGAATGGCACTTAGAACCGAGGCACAGCCATTTATCCCCCAGGCCCATGGAATAAAATCCGGCCTGGCATAAGCTACTTTCGACAGGCCAAGCGGAAAAGGCATGCCCATACAAAAGGCCAATGGAGCAATAAGAAGGATGGTAATTGGGATTTTCCATAAGTTTGATAAGTACATCAAGTGTTGAAACATGAGTGGCAGAAATATCACATAGAGGAAAGAAATAATCCCAATGCCTGCAACCGCAGTGGCGATGGGCAATCCGTTGGCGCACGCGCGAAGTCTTTCAAAATTTTCGGACCAGCGTTTGGAGAAACCACTTCCCAGGCCGGCAAAAATGAGGAAGGCGCATAAAACAGCAGATGCTGAATAGACCGGATGATGGAGAAAAAGAATAAATTTCTGAATAAATGCCATTTCAATGAATAGAAATGCAAGCCCCAGGCAGAAGAAATAAAAAATGATTCGTCCTCGCTGTCGCCCGGCCATTATATTGCGTGTTAGAAGTGCGAGGGGAAGTAAAACAAGGACAAAGCTCATTATAGCAGCCTGAAGGAGTGTTGCAATTAGGACTGGGTAGCCCCATTCAAGCAGTGGCAGCCCACCTTGTCCTTTCAGTGCCAGGATTTCTCGAAGCGTACGCCACTTGAAAAAATGAAAAAAATAGGGCCGATCATCAGTAGTGGGGGAGATATGAAATTTGTAACGATTGACAAATTCATTCCTTTCTTTTCCAAGAAGCGCAGTCACTCCTTGATAAAAATATGGTTCTTCCAGGAGATTATATCGGTTGACTTCAGTTTTCGTGATCCCGGGATAATATACAGCGTCAAATGACCGTTCGTGGCAAAAAGATATTATGGCAGAGACTTCGGCCTTTGAAAACACATCTTTTTTCAGTAGCAATGTCGCTGTCTTCCAGCTCCGGATCATTGCCAGTTGCTGCCCGGGATCATCCATACCTAATTTTTGACATGCCGTGATTGCGGTCCCAAAAAGTCTTAAAGCATCCCTCGGCGGCACCTTAAGCCAGCGGGTGATGGCCAAAAAACCGCCAGGCTTCAGGCGGTGAAAATATTCCTGTAAGGCCTCCACTGTGTAGAGATATGAGGGAGTAAGCGCTCCTGCCCCTGATATGGAGGAACTGAAAGAATCCAGCAAAGAGACTTGAATCAAATCATAACTCTTCTTCCCTTCAGTCACAAATCCTCGCGCTTCAGCAAGGTGAACCATGACTTTTTTCTTTTGATAAATATGCCCGGCGAAATCAGCATGCATCCGGCGAACGAGTTCTACGACCTGAGGGTTAATCTCCACCGCATCAATATTTTTTGCCTGGTGGTACAGGGCCATTAGAACATCCATTCCACCTCCGGCACCAAGGACCAGAACTTCAGGTCCCTCCAACAGATGGTAAGGGAGAGCGGATGAAAGATAATCTAAATAGGCGATATGTTCCCGGCTACCGTCATACCATGTTATTGGGCTAAAAGCACCGCCGTCAGTGAAAATGCCTAATTGGGGCGGGGGTTCCATGGAACAATTCAAACTCAGGCCGGGCGCGTATCGAAAAGGAATGGTGGGGCTTTGAACAACTGCAAGCCATCCCAGGGGACTGAAATGTTCACTGATGATTTTGGCATTAGGAGCACGTAGAGCAAGGCTTAATCCCTTATATTCTGATATCCGAAGGGAAACCCACTCTTGAGGCCAGATAAAAGGCGCCGTACAGCCAAATAGCATAAAACCTAATGCAGCTCTGCGGGACCAGGATACATGTAAGCTCAGTGCTAATAATGCAGCGGCGAAGGGTCCTGCGGCCCCGAGAATCTTGAGACACGTGGCGGGAGAAAATTTAAAAAGCATAATAACCATCAAAAGAGCGCCCACGCCGGCCCCAAGAAGATCAAAACGGTATATGCGATGGATCTGATCTTTAAAGCGTATAAAAACAATGCAGATACAATTCGCTGCACAGAAAAATGGCACAAAAAGAGCCAAATAAACGCCGAGCAAGCGGAGAAACTGCCTGTTTTCCCACATGATTTCAAGGGGATTAAAGGCAATCTGCTGGACAATGATGAAACTGCCCACTATTGTGAGACCAAATAGAATTGCGTTGCCTATGAAAAATATGCCAAAACGGGGCACAAACCATTTCTGGGTGAGGGCGACGAAGGTGCCGCTTGCGCCATAGCCGAGAAGGGCGAGGCTGATAATCATGGAGACGAAATGGTGCCACTGGATAATGCTGAGTAACCGTATCAGAAGGATTTCATAACTGATTGCTGCTGCTGAAATGAGAAAGATAGAAAAACCGGGGCGTATCATTAATGACCACCGGTAAGAGGCACAAATATAACGGGCAGTACCTGTTTTGTTATGATTTTACCATCATTTCTCTTTTCCACCAGCATAAGCTGCTGAGTCATAAACGCACCGCCAACAGGAATGACCATTCTGCCCCCTGGCCTCAATTGTTTGATGAGAGGTGGCGGGACGTGGTTGGCTGCGGCTGTAACGATAATACCGTCAAAGGGAGCGAGTCCTTCAAGGCCATAATATCCATCACCGACCTGAACGGCTATATTCTTATAACCCAGATCCTCTAACCGCCCTTTTGCCTGCTCCCCGAGCTCTTTGATTATCTCAATTGTGTAGACCTTTTTAACCAGTTGAGCCAGGATGGCCGCCTGATACCCGGAACCCGTTCCCACCTCCAGGACGATATCATCGCCCTCAATGTCGAGGAGGTCAGTCATTAAGGCCACAATGTACGGTTGGGAAATAGTCTGGCCATAACCAATCGGAAGGGGGCGATTTTCATAAGCTGAACGCCTGAGGTTCCCTGGTACAAATTCATGCCGTGGCACGTTCGCCATACCCTTCATAACGGATTTGCTCAGTTCTTTTTTCCCTATTCTCCTGCTTGTTGCCTTTACGTCTCCTTCGATCTCCTCGATCATCCGCTCGCGCTTTGCACGATACTCATCACTATCGCTGGAAAAAGCCATACCGGCTGAAACAATTCCCACGAGAAACGTGAATAAAATCACACGGCATTTATTCATCTGTTTTTTCCTTATATCCATCCGGGACGGGTTCCCCGTCCACATAAACCCGGTTTTTTTCATCAAGGGCGAAGCGGCCCCTGGATATCATCTCGATGCTCAAAGGGAATATCTTCCAGTCTCCAACTGCCTTAAGGCGCTCCTGATGCTCATTCACTATTTCAAGGAATTTCTCTTTATCTTTGGTCAGCCTTTCAAGGGGCTCCGGAAATTCAACAAATACAGGTTCTGACACCATCAAAAGGGGTCCCGTATCAACACCTTCATCTGTCCAGAGTGTGGAAGCACGAAGCATGGTTTCTCCGGCATGTATTGCATCCCGAACCGCATTATCGCCCACATATTTTCTCCGGCCATCAGATAAACAGATAGAAAGATCGGCTGGATGAACATTAACGCACCTGTTCAGGGTGATGTAACTCATGTATCCGCCAAGAGCGATCACATCGATATCAAAGGTCTCCACTAACCCTTTAGCCACACGATCATATTCCTTTCTGGCCGCAAGGCCCTCAGGTGTTTTAACAGATCTTTTTAATGATCTTACTCGATGGAACTCGCGAATATCATAGCTGAAGTAGGGGAGGCCATTTTCACGGGCTATCTTTTCTCCAGCACAGACCCCGTCTGACCGATCACTGAATATGAAGATTACTTGAAACGGGGATGTCCTCTCCCTGTCCTCCAGCTCTTTTTGACGTTCGATCAGTTTTGTAATGTTCGTGCCTGAACCTGACATAAAGGCTGCTACCCGCATGGGACGACCCGTTCTTTCCGGATTGAAGATGGGTAGGATAGGCATTATGAGCCTTCTTCCATTAACGCTTCCACGGGTCTCAGGCGATACGGACTCCCCTGCTCTATGGCTGCCAGTACGCTTCCCCCACCGGTGAAATAGTAGGTCTCCGGTGCATCGAGGCCTGCCATATAGATACCGGGGCAGAGATTTTTAAGCTCCTGAAGGGTATCTCCCCCTCCAAATAGCTTCATTGCCTGCCCATTGTTGGCAATCAATCGGTACAGGGCCTGGGAACCCTGAAAAAACGAGGGCATCAATCCCATAACCGCATTGACAAAGATAGTTTTTGCTGAATTGATGGCATCTTTTACGTTTTGCTCTTCAAGAGATCTTGGATCGATATCCAGAAGGTACTTGAATGTTTTTCCTTCTTTTAAATCATCGATTTTGACAGTCCTGTATTGTCCTTGATTTTTTCCTTCAGTTGTATCTGACTCTACCAAATAAGGCAGTTCCAGGATCTTGGCCTCTTTCCTGTCCAGCTCGACAAGTTCCATTGCAAGCGCTCTGTCTTCCTTAGAGACCCCTGCAATCTCCACCCCATATTTGGCTGAAAGGAAGGTGTTATACATCAGTCCGCCTAAAATCAAACTGTCCACCCTGTTGTAGAGGGCCTTAAGCGGGCCGATCTTAGTGTCGTATTTGGCCCCTGCAATGACCGCGATAAAGGGCCTTTTGGGGTCAAGCACCCTGTGGAGATTCTTAAGTTCTTTCTGGAGTAGCGCACCTGCATAGGCAGGTAAGAGTTTAGCCACATCATAGGTGGATACGTGGGCACGATAAGAGCCAAAGGCATCGTTGACATAAAGGTCTGCCACGGCGCCGAGCTCTCTGGCAAATACGTCCCTCTCGGGCCCTTCAGCCTGTTCCCCTCTAAACCAGCGCGAATTGGGGAGATAAACCAACCCGACCCGCCCTTTTTTAAGATCTTCAATGGACGATTCAATGCTTTCATCAAGGTGCATAATCCCATTTTCAGAATCTATCGGGAATTCCTGGACATGTATTTTAATGGGGAGTTTCTCTTCAAGGTATTGAGCTATAGGCCAGACAGATTCTCCTTCCCTGCAGGTTATTTTGCCCGATTTCTTATCTCTGGGCCGGCCAACGTGGGTCATAAGTATGGCCCGTCCTCCTTTCTCAGCAATAGCATAGAGCGTTCCCAAGGTGGACTCAATGCGATACGGGTCCTTGATGATTCCATTCTTAACAACGTTATGATCCACCCTGACGAGGACCACCTTACCTTTCATATCGGCCTGTTGAAACAACCTCAGCCGGGAATCCAATTCTTTGTTTTCCATTTGGCACCCTCCATAGTTTGTATTATGGTAATAATGCGGCTATATTTTTTGTACTCAGGTTTAAAGTTCAAAGGTTCACGGTTCAAGGTTAACTGATGAAAACTGCACGGTTTTGAGATATTGAGGGGTGGCACATTGTGCGTAACTGCTGCCGTTCATAGGTTCATCAACTATATCAAGCAATATGTGAAATGCGATCCCGCCGCCCGAAGATGCCGCTTACAGTGCGGTGAGGCTAAATCCCGCTTTCAGCGGTAAAACTTCGTATGTGACTCCACAAGGCCAGCATCACCTTTTTGCTCAAACTGGCAGCTTTAGCTGCCAGAGGCGCCGCTGAACCTGTAACGGTTACAAATATATAAGCCTTTTTTCTGGCGTTAATCAAGATTAAATTGAATTTTAGAATAAGGAGAGACAATCATGATTGTAAGAAACGTTAACGACAAGGAAGTCCTGGACACTACCTACCTTGCGCATGGCGGGGCCATTGCACAGATGATCCTGGACCGTCGAACCCTGAAAGAGATCGGCTTTCTGGCCATCGCCAGGCTGGCACCTGGCAAAGAAATCGAAGCACATGTTGATCCTATGGAAGAGATTTACTTTGTTCTTAGCGGTTCGGGGGAAATGCGCGTGGATGAGGAAGTCAGGCAGGTGGGACCAGGGGATGCCACATGGATTCCTGTTGGTTCTGCCCACTCACTTCTAAATAGTGGGCAAGAAGACTGTGTAATCTTAGTCGTTGCATCCCCTGCCTGGTAAGGAGCCCCATTGAATACCTTGATCATACGACCCGGGGCCTTTGGTGACACCCTCATGCTCTTACCTTCGCTGATTAATATCTCAGGGTCGTTGACCATCACCCTTGTTGCCCGGCAGCCCGGTTTGCATTTTGTCCAGGATTTTGTAAACCGCTCAATGGATTTTGATAGCGCCGGTTGGCACAGGCTCTTTTTAGAGAGCCCGGCTAAAGACGGCTTGCCGGTCTCCGAGACAGATTTTGTGGTGGCATTTTTGAATGATGAAGGCGGAGCGATCCGTCGTAATTTGAACACATACTTTCCCAACACTCCGGTTCATTTTTTCCCTTCCTTCCCTGCAAAAAGAGAAAAAATCCATGTTGCCCGCTACATTTCAAACTGTCTCAAGACAGCAGGCCTTCCAATTGACCCCCGGGCAGCCTTTGAAAATGCCGTTATGCACCCTATCATGAGCATGGAACGCCCATTGCAATCCTGCAACACGGCGGTAGTCCATCCAGGTTCAGGGGGCACTAAGAAGAACCAGCCGCCTGATTTTTGGCTCAAGGTCTTGCGCAAGTTTATGCG
The DNA here is from genome assembly GCA_002050025.1 of Desulfobacteraceae bacterium 4484_190.2. Lineage (GTDB taxonomy): Bacteria > Desulfobacterota > DSM-4660 > Desulfatiglandales > Desulfatiglandaceae > 4484-190-2. The sequence continues at coordinate 12,494 of MVDB01000035.1, read as the reverse complement.
AGAGCCTGCCTTTCAGAAAATGGCCACATCGCTTTTGTTAGGTCCGGCAGAAGCATCTCTTCATTCATTTTTTAGAAAGAATTTGGAGTCTACCAAATGGGAAATTTGCTTTTGTCCTGATAATGAGACACTCACCGGTCTTTTGGGAAAGGCATGTCTTTACCTGGGCCATGACAGTGGCATCACCCATTTGGCTGCTATGTTGGGAATCCCCACCGTTGCCCTTTTTACAGAAAGCAATTCAGTCCAATGGCATCCTTTGGGTCCAGCCGTACAGGTTGTTCAGAAAAAAGGGCCCGGAATCGGGCTTATAGAAAAGGTCTTGAAAGCAGCGACAGACCTAAGTCATGCTGCCGGCGTGGATGGTCTGTAAGTTCTCAATAAGTTGAGGCAAATCCGCTTGTGTAGGTCGGCTTTTTATATGCCACCGTTATTGGCGGGGTATAAAACCCCGCCCTACAAGAAACAAACCCCAGCTTTTTGGGATGATACGATGGTCTGTAACATCTCAATAAGTATGGGCATTCCGATTGCTTCCCCCTTTTGCGGGGGATTTTCTAATACAGCCCGGGTTTATTGAGAACTTACGATGGTCTCAATAAATTCTTGTAAGTTCAATAAGTTAAGGCGCTCACAACTAGACTAATGCCTTGATCGGATTACAATAGCGGTATGGCCTTTAGGAGTTTAGGCGTGAGCCTTTTATAAAATCCTTACGGCCCGCCCTCCCCGTCCCGAGACCGTGACGGGATCGGGAGGTGCGACATCCCAGGACACAGTTACTATCACTGCAATATTTACAAAGCTGAAGTTATAGACATATGCATTGCTAACCAAGTCTGGGCCCGGGATAAATTCCACCCGAATGATTGAGCACTTACCTTTTCACATAACATCTCAATAAGACCGGACCTTCCAACTTTTACAAAGGGGGATTTTCCTAATACAGGCTGGAGTTCGAGATAGAGTTTGAAGACAAAAAACGGACTTTAGGTCGTATTTTGATAGTTGATGTGTCGAAACATTACGAATGAGGTGTTGTTATAGCTGAATATCAACCATTCGTTAATCTTGGACCTGGCAACTCCATAAAATAGAATTTAGCATATTACGTGTAGGATCAGAAGGCCCTGGAAGAGATCCTTGGCAAGACTGAAAAGCATATCAGCAGCCTGCTTAATAAGTTGAGGGAAAAAGATTTCCAGAACATACACTGGGGATTGGATAAACCGCATCCGTTTTAGCAGATGAAGACGGAACTCATCCGGGAGGGGAAATGCGAATAGTACGGCAGCCATAGAACGGTGGACATTGCCGGGTGCGCAATGCCCCTTCAGAAAATTGAGACAATTGATGAACAGGCCGCCAGGGCCATGGTGCAAAGATCCACAGTTGCTTAGTAAAAAATTGGAGCATATCTGAAATTTGCACATGACCTTTAACAAAATCTTAAAAGATTACCCTGATCTGGAGGGGGAGAATATTCAACAGGCCCTTGAATATGCCACATGGCTGACAGGGAAGGAAATCCATCCAACAGAAGCACAACAGCAAAAGGGTTAAAAGTGAGAAAAACGAAAACAAAAAACCCCCTGAGCAAACATGTGCTCAGGGGGTATAGGGTTAATAGGGAGGTTATGAATCCTGCGTTACGGTTAAAGTCTAAGAGCTAAAGGTTAGGCTGATTGTTAACTATCCAACAGGGCTGTATATGTGATAGCGTCCCACAATGCCGTTATTTTTTCCGGGATACCTCGTCTAATATTTTTTTTTAGAGATGCCCGGCAGAAAAGATGCACGCACATCTGAGACGCTTTTTATGGAAGTGCCACCGCAAACCCCCTTTTTATTAAGTATAACCCTTAGAGGCCATGGGCCATCATGTGGTTTATTATTTGTGTTGAAGCAGGGTGGCACAAAAATGTGCTTGTTTACCAGTTTTCCAAAGAACAGATTCTAAAGAGCCCGCTGAAATCCTTTGACCATACATTACTGCAAAACTCCTGCCATATATTAGACAAAGCAATATAACCCTACATTCTCAATAGTTAGCCCAATTCCATCAAAAGGGCCAACCCAAAGGATTGACGTAATTTGCCGAAAGATGCCATAATTTGTCAAAAGGACTATCACCTTTGTGCTTCCAATTCTGTACTTTGGGGAGTAAAGGCATTCAAGGACGTGGCTTTGATCAGGCTCCAGATTTGGACCTGAAGAGTACTGTAATGGAGTGCTGGAGTAATGGAAAATCGAATATCCGCCTTCTTACCGGCGGTTGCCTTTTCTCCGCCCCTCCATCCTTTTGCGGACCTCCCTTTCAAATCCCCTGTCAGTGGGTCTGTAAAAAATTCTGTTCTTGACCTTTTTCGGGAGATATTCTTGTTTTACCCATCCTCCAGAATAATTATGTGGATAAAGATATCCTCGTCCGTATCCTAGCCTTTTCATCAAGGTGGTAGGTGCATTCCTTATGTGGAGGGGGACAGGCTGGGACCCTGATCTCTTGATCTCTTCCTTTACGGATCTCTCTGCCAGATAAAGGGCATTACTTTTGGGTGCAGAGGCAAGATAAGCGGCAGCCTGCGCCAAAATCACTTCAGCTTCCGGAGGACCCAGTCTTTGCCAGGACTCAAAAGCTGCGAGGGCCACCTGTAAGGCATTGGGATCAGCGAGGCCAACATCCTCGGCCGCAAACCGGATCATCCTCCGCCCGATAAAAAGAGGGTCTTCACCTGCCAAAAGCATCCGGTAAAGCCAATAGATTGAGGCCTGCTCATCACTTCCCCTGAGGCTTTTGTGGAAGGCGGAGATCAAATTATAGTGTTCCTCTCCATCTTTATCATATAACAATGCCTTCTTGCTGAGTGCCTTTTCCACGTCATCAAGGGCAACTTTAATTGGCCCATTGCCCCGGCCATCCAGGGTAAAATAAACCGCCGCTTCCAGATTGTTGAGGGCTACGCGGGCATCACCCTGAGAGTAATCAACCAGGTGTTCAATGGCATCTGGTGCGAATTCAATATCCAGCATACCAAAGCCCGACTCTTTGTCCTTTAGGGCTCGATGTATAAGTGTCTTGAGTTCTTCCTTCTCCAAAGGGTTGAGAACCATCACTCTGGCCCTTGAAAGCAGGGGCGGGATGACCTCAAAGGAGGGGTTTTGTGTGGTTGCACCGATCAGGACAATAAGCCCGCTTTCCACATGAGGCAGAAAGGCATCTTGCTGAGCCTTATTAAACCGGTGGATTTCATCCACAAATAGAATCGTTGGCTTACCTGATCTTGCCTTTGCAATTTTTGCCTCTTCAATTATATGCCTGAGTTCTTTGATCCCCGAAGTGACTGCGGAAAAGGAATGGAAAGGAAGTCGAGTATACCCACTCATCAGTCTGGCCAATGTGGTCTTGCCGGAACCGGGAGGGCCCCAGAAAATCACTGAAAATACGCGACCGCTTTCAAGGGCCCTGGAAAGAAAGCTGCCCGGACCGAGGAGATGCTTCTGACCCACCATGTCTTCAAGTCTTTTCGGCCTAATCTTTTCAGCAAGAGGCGCTTCCGGGCTTTCCGTGGGCGTGCTCATTCGGACGACTTCCTTATAGATAATGCCTGCGAAATAAGCGTTAAAGTACGATCCATTTCAAGAGGCCTGCCAATTATTATGTCTACACCAAGTTTTTTTAGCGCTTGCAGGGATCTCTTCTTATCATCGCCAGCAACCAGTGCAACTGGCAAGTCTCGTTCTATTTTTTTTATTGTTGCAATGATTTTTGAATATTCATTATAGGGCGCATTTAAGTCAACAATAACCAAATCAAATTTATTCTTCTTCAATAGCTTTAGACCCTCGGCACCGCTCGAAGCAGAAGTGATTTTTCCACCTTTGCTTATAAATAATTGGCACAGCAGATCCTCAAAGATGCCCCCGTCTGATATGATTAAAATATGTGAGTTTTTGATCCTTTTCCTGACAATTCTGGCCTTAAGGGGTTGTGATTTTTTCGCAAGAGGAAGTTTGACAATAAAAGTGGCTCCCTGCCCTTCATTGCTCATCACCTCAATTTCCCCTCTGTGCTGACCTACAATAGCATTAGCCATGCTCAATCCCAGGCCCAGGGAGGATCCACTTTTTGTACTGAAAAATGGGTCGAAAATTTTGTCCTTTATATCTTCCGGAATGCCCAACCCATTATCCTGTATGTAAACATACGCAAAATCAGAACCTTCCTCTGTGGTCAAATAGATTTCTCCACCATTCGGCAGAGCCTCAACGGCGTTTGAGATCAGGCTTTGAAAAACATTCTGTATCTCTTTTGGATTACCTCTCACAGGTCCAAGTTTTCTCAAATATGTCTTAATACTTATCTCGACATCGTCTTGGGTACGGGCTTCCTTCGACTTAGGAAAAATTGACATAACCGCATTCTGGACATTTTTTTTTAAGTCAAAAAGAACAGCATCCGATTCTTTTTTTTCGATCCTTGCTAAAACGGCCAGCTTTTGAAGAATAGCGTTCTCTTTTTCTTGTAAACTATCAATATTTTCTAAATATCCCGAATACTGTGCGCCTGTTAGAGACTTCAGTTTTCCGGTTTGGGGGGATTTGTTATCAAAAATACTCATGCAGCCAATACATTCTTGCCTCAACCCTGAAGCCATGCGGACAAGTGCCTCCATTTTTTCCGACCGACTGCGCTGCCGTTCCATTCGAATCCTTCGATCAAGACTAATCAGGTTCATCAAGAAGGCCCTTCGGCCTTGGAACTTAATTTTTTTAACGTGAACCTCGCAGTACAGGGTGTCCCCACCTTTCCTGATCATATAGGTTTCATACATGCCCGGGACCGATCTGCCTGAAATCATCTTGCGGTAGAGCCCGCTGACATAATCAAGGGAATCGGGATGCACAAAATCCAAAAAGCTCCGGCTCAGGATGTCTTCCTCTTTATATCCTAACCACTCCCGGGCCGTTTCATTGGTCATGATAATCTTTCTCTCCTGGATGAGAAATAAGGCTACAGGAGTATTATTGAGCAATTGTTGGCCTTCCCTTAGTGCTTTTTCAACAAGCCGGTGCTCTTTCTTAAGAGATGTTAGTTTTTCTTTCAGTGCCTTATTTTCGCCTTTCACTCTCTCAAATCGATTTTTCAGATTGCCTTGCTGGGCGGCGTTCACTTCTATTTCTCCTGATTTAGTGACACAATCAATTGTGTTGTTTCTTCCCTAAAACAGCCTTGCAGATCTTCCGCATTTACCGTATCATATTTTTCAGTTATCTTACAACAGCTTACTATTCTTTAAAAAAATACCGAGGATACAGTGAAACATCATAAACCATTTGTTCATGTTCATGTCCATACCGAATATAGCCTCCTCGATGGGGCCATTCGCATTGACCAAATGCTAAAGAAGTCCCGCAGCCTGGGGATGGACGCCGTCGCCATCACGGACCACGGAAATATGTTCGGGGCCGTACAGTTTTATGACCAGGCAGTTAAGGCCGAAATCAAGCCCATCATAGGGTGTGAAATATATGTCGCTCCCGGGGACCGCCGGGATAGATCGCCGTCAAGAGATGGAAGTCCCAATGCATACCATCTGGTCCTCCTGGTTATGAACGAGGAAGGATATAGGAATCTGAGTCAACTTGTGACTTTGGGCCATTTGGAAGGGTTTTACTATCACCCCCGTGTGGATATGGAGCTTTTAAAAAAATTCAACGGAGGCCTCATCGCTCTTTCGGCCTGCCTCAAAGGAAATGTCCCTTTTCTTATCAATGCCGGCCGTTCTGACGCCGCCAAGGAGAAAGCGCAGGAACTTGCCAGCATATTTGATAATGATCGTTTCTACTTAGAAGTACAGGCCAACAAAATGCCTGCACAAATAAAGATAAACAGGGCCCTGAGAGAGCTGTCTCAAGACCTCTCTATCCCTCTTGTTGCCACAAACGACTGTCACTACCTGAACCAGGAAGATGCTGAGGCCCATGATGTGCTTCTTTGCGTGCAGACAGGCCGCACTGTTGAGGATACAAAACGTCTAAAATTCTCAAGTAACGAATTTTATTTCAAAACAAGGCAGGAAATGGAACAGGCCCTTCAGGATTACGAAGATGCGATCGCCAATACTGTCCAGATAGCCCGGCTTTGTGAGTATGAGATGGAGTTCGGTCGTTATAAATACCCCGTATTCCAAGTTCAAAGGGAAAAAAGCCTAAATGAGCTATTAACCGAGGACTCCCGGAAAGGGCTAAAGGAAAGGCTCACACAGAAAAAAGATGAAGAAGGCGATCTGGCCGAAACTGTGGCCAGGGAATACCGTGAAAGACTTGATTTTGAGCTTGAGATCATCCACAGCATGGGATTTGCTGGCTACTTTTTGATAGTCGCCGATTTTATAGCTCATGCCCGACGTCGTGATATTCCTGTAGGACCAGGTCGTGGATCAGCCGCAGGCTCACTCGTTGCCTATTGCCTCAATATCACCAATATCGATCCCATCAAGTACGGGCTTCTATTCGAGCGATTTCTGAACCCCCAGAGAGTAAGCATGCCCGACATCGACATTGATTTCTGTATCAACGGCAGGGATGAAATTATCCAGTATGTGGCCGAAAAATACGGCCGTAATAATGTGTCCCAAATCATCACTTTCGGCACCATGAAAGCAAGGGGTGCCATAAGAGACGTGGGTCGCAGTCTCAATATCCCTTTAGGAGAAGTAGACCGTATTGCAAAGCTTGTCCCGGAAGGTCCCGGGGTCACCTTAGATAAGGCTATACGGGGTGAACCTGAACTCAGACGACTTGAGGAAGGCGAAGGGCCAGGAAAAAAATTGTTGAAGATAGCCCGTGCCCTTGAAGGTCTGGCCAGGCATGCATCCACTCACGCATCCGGGGTGGTCATTTCGGACAGACCTCTTGTTGAATACCTGCCACTTTTTAAGGGCTCCAAGGACGAAATCATGACCCAGTACACCATGGATCGGATTGAGCAACTGGGTCTCATCAAATTCGATTTCCTTGGACTAAAGACCCTGACAGTCATCAAACAGGCTCTCAAACTCATCGAAGAAACCACTCATAAAAAAATTGATATCGATAAGATACCTCTGGATGACGATGCCACCTATCAACTATGCAGTGACGGGAGAACAACCGGCGTATTTCAGTTGGAAAGTGCTGGTATGAAAGAACTCTTGCGCAGACTAAGACCTGAGGTATTCGGGGACCTGGTGGCACTGGTGGCACTTTACAGGCCAGGCCCTCTGGGAAGCAACATGGTTGATGATTTTGTTAATGGAAAACACGGGAAAGTAAAAATCAAATATTTTCTTCCCCAGCTTGAACCTATCCTAAAAGAAACTTATGGGGTGATATTATACCAGGAACAGGTCATGAAGATTGCCCAGGTACTATCCAACTATACCCTGGCCGAGGCCGACGAACTCAGGAAGGCTATTGGAAAAAAGAAACCCGAGGTAATGGCCAAACACAGGGCACGGTTCATTGAAGGAGCCACCGAAAACGGCGTTACACGCAAAACAGCAGATAAGCTATTTATGCTAATCGAAAAGTTCGGTGGATATGGCTTTAATAAATCACATTCCGCGGCCTATGCCATGATTGCGTATCAAACCGCATACCTTAAAGCGAACTACCCTGTCCAGTTTATGGCGGCTTTATTAACCCAAGACATGGGAAATCAGGACAAAACTATCAAAAACATTGCCGAATGCCCTGGGATGGGGATAATGATTCTACCCCCAGATATCAATGAAAGCCAAGCCGATTTCTCTGTAGTAGAAGAAAAAATCCGTTTCGGCCTTGCCGCCGTCAAAAATGTCGGTTTTAAAGCCTTAGAGTCAGTCATTGAAGAACGAGAGGCACACGGGCCGTTTCGCGATCTACTTGATTTCTGTAAGAGGATTGAAGGTTTTAAAGTAAACCACAGGGTCTTGGAGTGTTTGATCCAGTGTGGGGCCTTTGATTTTACCGGCATTTACAGATCGCGGCTTTTCGGCGCCCTGGACAATGTGCTCAGATTCTGCGGCTCAAACCAGGACCCAAATCAGCTTAATATATTCGGGTCTTTGGACCTAAGAGATGGTCAATCCGGGGGACTCATTGAACTGCCCGATTGTGATGAATGGGATGACAAGGAGAAGCTGGGGAGAGAAAAGGAAGCCCTTGGATTCTACATTACGGGACATCCCCTCGCGAGATTTAAAAGGGAGATAGAACAATTCACAACCTGTACTGTTCAGGAACTCCCATCTCAGAAGGACAAAAGTCAAGTCAAAATCGCTTGCGTTGTGGGAAATCTGAAAATGAAACGTACCAGGCGTGGTGATAAAATGGCCACTATGGTCGTAGAAGATCTGACCGGATCCACTCTGGTTATCATCTTCCCTGACGTTTTTAACCGGACTTCCCCGCTCCTTAAAAGCGACGAGCCTTTACTTATAAATGGGAGTGTGGAGACTGGCGACACTTCAGCAAAGATCATTGCACAGGATATCGTCACACTGAATTCCGTCAGGCAGAATGCTATAAAGGCCATCGAACTAAGGCTTGTCGAAAAGGCCGTGTCGAAGGAATTTTTGGAGGACTTACAGGATATCGTATTTACATACCCCGGTGAATGCAGCCTCCTCTTCAAGATGAATATAAACAATGGAAAGGAAATCGTCATTGCCGCTCACGATCGTTTCAAAATACTGCCCTGCCAGGAACTCATAGATAAGATCGAACTATTGATCGGCAATAAGGTTATCGTTCATGAGAAAAAGAATATATAAGTGCTTACGGAAGAGCCAAAAAAGGCAGAATCAATGACGACTCCGCATGTTCACAATCCAGGGCGAAGAGGGTGATCCCATTGAATCATTCGTGGGGCTACAGCCTATCTGAGTTATGCCAAGGATTAACCTCCCGAATATCATCTTTCCCTAAATCGGACAGGTCAATCACACAGGCATCCGATACCTCGACTTCAGGTTCAAATAACATATCAGGATGCTTTTGAGCTGCAAATTCAGCAGTGCGCCGGGCCTGCTCAACACAACCGAAATCTCTCTCCAGCATTCCCACATATTTATAAACTTTTAGCTTTACTTTCATTGGTCTAAGTTCTCCAAAATATAGTCAGGCAAATTTTGTTTGATGAAAACGCTAATAACGCAAGTCATTATCTCTCAGCGGGCCAAATGCACGCCCAGTATCCCAGCGGGGTACGTCTATTGTATTGATTCAGCAAGTAATGTGCCAGCTTAAACAGCGTTAGGCGAAAGGTTTTCTCCAATAATTTTATTAAGTTAACGATAACTTTGATCCCTGCTTAGATTCAGAAAAAATCTGGGGACTCGTTTGGGGTCTTTCCACTCCTTCAGTTGGCACAATATCACCAATGGAGACATCTTTTATCTTTTTTAGACAATCCTTAAGAGCCAATATTTTTGAGTCTCCAACTCCAAAGTATTTCTTATCGGCCTCTTGGATCAACAGATTCGGTACAGCCATAAACTTATAAGCAGGTTTTCCCAGAATAACCTCATATACATCAATAAAAAGGTTTCCCTCGCTTCGGAATATTTTATATTTGTGGACTCTGGTGAATATTTCTTCTTCATTAATAACGGACATGAGTTAACCTTTACCCCGGTCTTTTCAGGGAGACGCGTCACCTCGGCCTCCATCAATTCATAGTACATCTACCCCGTTTTTCAACAGCCATTCCAATTATGTTCTCAACCTTGCCCTGCATTAGCAAGGTTTAAAGGTAATAATTAGGATTGCTGGTTTTTCAAAGACCTCTGAAATTCAGCATAATCCTCTTTTGTATCAATGTCCATGTCGTCATAAAAAAAATCCGGTTCGACCAGACACGCCTGGTCTCCGTATTTCTGAAAAAGGGCCCTGGCACCCATGTCACCATGTAACTTACGGAGTTCATTGTATAACGGGCGACCAAATATGACCGGATGGGATCGTTTTGATTTGACCTGGATAGCCCCAATGGGCAGGTGGGACTCTAAATATCGATGAATTAAAAGGTTAATCAGTCTGGATGTCACATGAGGCAAATCGGCCAGAAGGATCATAACATGATCATAATTGTCCTCAACCTCTGACAAACCAGTAATAATTGAAGAACTGATACCCCGTCCGTATCGTGGATTCTCGATGACCCTTAGTTTTTTGTGTACAATGATTTGGCCCAGTACCTTTTTTATCTCTTTGGATTGATGTCCCAGAATCAGGGTGATTTTATCGAGTTCAGACTTCAAGGCTTCATTTAATATCTGCTCAAGGAGTGTTACCCCCTGGACATGCAGTAATTGCTTTGGCCTCCCCATGCGGGTGGAAGCGCCTGCAGCAAGAAGCAGACCGGCTATTTTCACTCCATCCCGGCTCATACCTGCCCTGCCTTATAAATTTCTATTGTGTTCCCATTTCAAAGCCCGCATCAAAGACCTTGAAATTATTTTTTTTAAACCGGGACGGAGTTACTTGATCGATGGCATTCCTCAATTCTTTATGGGTCACCAGGTCCTTCTCGAAGGCAGAAAAAAAACCGAGCAAAGCCAGGTTCGAAGACATGGGGATTCCAAGTTCCGATGCGATTTTCCCAGCCGGGACGGCCCTGTAAACAATCTCCATTTTATCCAGATAAGGTTTGACCTCTTGCCTGGCAAAAGACTTGGGCGAGGCATTCGCATACAGCCTACCACCTTTTGCAAGAAAGGGGATATTACGATATGCCTCGTTTTCTTCAAGGGCCAGCAGGAAATGGGCCGAACCGGTTCTTACAAGACTCCCCTCAACTTCTCCGAGTCTAAGGTGGGAAATGACAGATCCGCCCCTTTGGGCCATACCATGGGTTTCTGCCCCCATAGTCTTTAAGCCTTTGTTCAAGGCAGCCTGAGCCAGCACCTTTGTCATAAAAAGGATACCCTGGCCACCCAATCCGCTTAGAACAATATTCACAGTCTGCATAAATGTTGTTTATCCCCCGAAAATCAAGACTCCACAATTGCGCCCTTTGGGCAAATCTGCAAACAAACACCACATTGAGTACATAAAGACTGATCAATATTAGTACGCCCCAGTTCCTCGTCATGGTACAAGGCCGGGCATTCAAACCGCTCGAGGCAAAAGTTACACTCCGTGCAGTCGTCTGTCACCATGACACTTTTTCTTTCAGGAATGGCTTCCCTCGGGTAAGCGATAACACAAGGATGACGGGCAATTATTACGGCAATGCCCCCTGTCGAGCTATCTACATACTCAGTCGCCTTTTTAAGCAATTTGGTCATAGCCTTTATGTCATAAGGGTCAACCACTTCAACAAAATCAACACCGCAGCCAGCCACCACCCTTTCAAGGGATATGGCCTTGCCCTTGCTCCCGTCCGCCCGTATGCCCAGGCCAGGGGTAGGCTGCATACCTGTCATGGCTGTAATCTCATTGTCCAGGATTACCAGGATAAAGCGTGCATCGTTGTATACAGCATTCAACAGTCCTGCCGTGCCGGAGTGAAAAAAGGTGGAATCCCCGATAGTAGCCACAATGGGCTGTGCTACCTGGTCCTGATCAAAAGAGTGATAAAAACCTGACGCCATGGTGATCCCAGCGCCCATATCGAGAACAGTGTCCACACCGCCTAAATTTAGGCCCAAAGTATAACACCCTATATCAGAAGTGAATATTGCCTTTGGCCTGGCCTTACGGATAGCAAAGAAAGAAGCCCTGTGTGGGCAGCCCGCACAAAGGGTAGGTCTACGCATCGGCAGATCCAGGCTTGCCACCAGATCCAGCGCATCCTTATTTCTGCCGCCCCCAAAATGGGTTAAACCAAGATCCTTAAGCACCTTATCAACCAGACCGTAGACAACTTGAGGCACTAACTCCCCTTCAGAAGGCACATGTCCCGAGAGTCGGCCCAGGACCTTTTTCCTGTCCCTGAGAAAGTACTCGATTACGGTATCCGTTTCCTCAAGCACTAGTACTTTTTCGCACGCAGACATAAATATATCGGCAAGGGCTTCCGGAAAGGGATAAGGAGTCCCAATTTTGAGAACAGGGATATCCTTACGGTCTTCTTCTGCCAGGATATCCTGCACAACGGAATATGGAATACCACCGGCAATGATACCGAGCGGATATTTTTTCCCAGGCTCCAGGTCATGAAAGTTGTGGGCTGTCAGGCCTTCAAATCTGCGTGTAATCTTTTTTAATTTTTCGTTTAATTCGCCATGGAGAATAAAACGGAATCGAGGTGTAGCCGCCCACCTGCCAGGGTCTTTCTCAAAATAGGCCTTCTTTGTATTGTTCTTAATAGGGCTCCATGAAAGAGCCTGTCGAGCATGACAAACCCGTATGGCCGGTCTTAAAATTACCGGAATTCTGAATTCTTCGGAAAGGTCCATGGCCAGTATGGCCATTTCCCGCGCTTCCTCCGGGTTGGAGGGGTCCAACACAGGGACCTTGGCAAGTCT
>MVDB01000214.1 GCA_002050025.1 Desulfobacteraceae bacterium 4484_190.2 | reverse complement strand
TGACATAAGTTAAAATTTTAAATAAATATCAAATAAAAAATGGATCAGGTTCATTTTCGCTCATTTTCTATCATCTACTTAAATATCGATGTTAGAAAGTGCAAAAATTATTTTTTTGCGGAAATGATATCCGAGCCTGCAAATAGTCGTGCTGGTATAAAAAACCAGATTCAAACCACAACAAAAAGGAGGGCTTGAAGAATGAAAAAAGCAACAAGATTAATTGTGTTTGCCGTGGTAGCAGTTACAATGTCTATAATCGTAGGCTCATGGCCCGCTATGGCAGGCGGGGTTCTCAAAGTTTACACTCACACTGACATCTCTGAAAATGAAAAATGGGTGCCTGCAGCCGAAAAGGCGATTGGCGCCAGGATAGAGTGGAGCCCGCGGATGTCATCCAACGAGCTGTGGAGCCGGGTTGAAGCCGAAGCGCCTAATTTTCAAGCCGATGTGATCTGGGGTTTCATGAATATGCAGGCCATGATAGGGGCCGCCAAAGACTGGTTTATTGCGTATGATTCCCCCACCTGGAAAATTATCCCCGCACGATTCAAGGATCCTGAGCATCACTGGTATGGCTTTAATTACTGGTTTGCCGCGGCCGTTGTTAACACCGATTTGCTGAAAAAGAAGAACCTGCCGGAAATCGTCTCATGGGTAGACTTTACGAATCCGGTATACAAAGGGGAAGTCGTCATGCCCAATCCCGGAACTTCCGGAACGGCTTTTCTCTCGGTATCTGCAATGATGCAGATATTCGGCGAGGAAAAAGGCTGGAAATTGCTCGAAGGAATCAACAAGAATATCGGCCAGTATACCAAATCAGGCACCGCCCCGGCCAAGCTCGTGGCCAACGGAGAGTATGCCGTCGGAATCAGTTGGGATCACGCCATCTACAGCCGGGTGGAAGAAGGATTTCCGATTAAAGGGATCATTCCCTCTGAGGGCACGGCCTATGATCTGGATTCCGTTGCCATCCTCAAAGGATGCAAGAATATCAAAGCCGCCAAAAAATTGATCGACTGGCTCGGCACTAAAGAGGCTATGGAACTTGTCGCTCAGACCCGCTCCAAGGTTACCCTGCCGGGGGTTTCCGGAAAGGTCAAAATCATGCCGAAACTGATTAAATACAATGCGGTTTGGGCCGGTGAGAATAAAAAGCGCATCATGCGCACGTGGAAGAGCAAATTCCAGAAGTAATACTTTGAATCGGCATTCAGAACACCTCTTCAAAAAAACGTCAAAGTGCCCCTGGCGGCGGTAAGGGCTGGCGCAAAGTGCTTAACCTGCGATGTGTATGTACCGCTTTTGCGCTATCCCATGCCTTGCCAGAAACCCGGATCCATTTTTTAGGGGGATGGGTTCTAATATTTTTTTCACCGCCGCCGGCAGTAATTGCGCCTCTACAGAAACGATTGTCCAACCGGAGAACTGACTGAGCATGCAGCACAGTGACCGATATTTCACAAAAATTGTCGATGATACTCGGCAGTTTTTCCGCAGTCCCGGGCTGGTTGCCGTAACAACAACGGCGGCGATTTTGATATTTCTCTTTATCGTTTTTCCCATCGGATCGGTTCTCCAGAAAAGTCTTACGGTCAGTTATCCAACGGTATCCATCCATTACCGTCATAATATCGCAACCCCCGGTGATCTCGAAAAAAAACTGATTCAGCCCGTAATGGCGGTATTAAGCTCTGTTCCCGGGCTGGTAAAATCGAATGTTGTTAGGAAAGATCCGCAAACGGTTTTAATTTTGCTTCGCTTCGAGAAGTTCTGGGATGATTTGAAGGGCCTAAATGATGCCAAACGGGCAATACGACCGATTCAGGCCACTATCGAGCCCCTTATTGAAGAGGTAAAATACAAACTGAGCAAAGAAAGGATTTACAGCACCGAGACCTATAAGGATTTTTTCGCCAATTCTTACTACTGGCACTCTCTGAGAAACAGCATCATTCTTGCTGTTGTTTCAACGACCATTATCACAGTGATTGCTTTCTGTTTGGCCTATGTGGGCCTGAGAGGCCCGCGAGGGGCCAGAGGTCCCCTGCGGATGATAGGACTTCTTCCGCTGGTAGCGCCGCCATTTATCTTCTCCCTCTCCCTGATTCTGCTTGGCGGAAGATCGGGCATCATTACAAAACTGTTTGATCTGGACTTCAATCTCTACGGCTGGCCGGGCGTCATCATCGCACAGGTGATTACCTTTCTTCCCTTAGGGTACCTGATGATCGAAAACATTTTAAGATCCCTGGGAACCAACATGGAAGATGCCGCTACCGATATGGGGGCCACAGATTATGATATTTTATTTAAAATTACGATTCCCCTATCGTTTCCGGGCATATTGAAGGCGGCACTGCTCGTTTTCCTCTTGTCCATCGCCGACTTCGGTAACCCGATGCTGATCAGTGGAAACGTGCACTTCCTTGCAACTGACGCCTATCTGTACTGGGTCGGGGAAAACAACCTTGAAATGGCGGCGGTCTTCTGTGTTTTTTTGATTGTTCCAAGCATGCTCATGTTTATCATTCACGAATTTATCCTGAAGGGCAAATCCTATACCACCATCGGTGGCAAGCCGCAGCAGGGGGAAGAACGGTCCATACCCAGCAAAATCCTCTATCCCATGCTGGCCGTCGTCATACCGGTATCCATGGTTATCATCGCCTGTTTCGGTATGATCTTCCTGGGCGCCTTCACCAAAATTCTGATGATCAACAACGCATTTACCCTGGAGCATTTCAACAGCCCCAACGGAATCCGGGCACTGATAACAAGTTTGAAATTCGCTCTTGGCGCTGCCTGCATCGCACCGCTATTCGGCGTTACCCTGTCTTATATTTTGATAAGGAAACGGATCCCATTCAAGCGGGTTCTGGAATTTTTGTCCCTGCTTGGTTTTGCCGTCCCGGGGACTGTAATGGGGGTCGGCTACATCCTTGCTTTCAATACCCCCCCCATAAAATTGACCGGCACCTTTCTCATTATGATTATCAATGAAGCCTTCAGGAATCTTTCAGTAAGTCTGGAAGCAGGATCGAGCAAACTTCACCAGATCGATGTGGCAATCGAAGAAGCCGCCTTTGATATGGGCGCCAGCGCAATGAAAACTTTTTTCAAAATTGTTCTGCCCCTGATCAGCTCTGCCCTTCTGGCAGGGTTCATCTATACCTTCATGGTGGGAATGATCGCCGTCAGTGCCGTAATTTTTCTGATCTCACCGGGTAATGATCTTGCAGCCCTTTATATTCTGGCCGTAGCTGAACAGGGCATGCTGGGCATGGCCTGTGCCATATCGATCATGCTGATCGCTGTTGTTCTTTTGTGTCTGGGGGCCTTAAAGCTTGTTGCCCGCTACACGCGGACTGAAGTATATTAAAGGATATTCTCTTATGGCTGATCATGAACGTTCAACGGTTTTGGAGATACAAAATTTAACCAAGCGGTTTGGTAGAATGACCGCGGTGGATAATGTCTCGTTCTTACTTGAGAACGGCAAGCTGATGACCTTCGTGGGGCCAAGCGGCTGCGGCAAGACCACTCTGTTGCGAATGATCAGCGGTTTGACCGAACCGACAGAGGGCCAGATTGTTCTCGATGGAGAAGATATAACTTTTTTGCGTGCCAATGCCCGGGATACCGCCATGGTATTTCAGAACTACGCCCTCTTTCCCCATATGACGGTTTCGCAGAACATTGGTTTCGGTCTTCAAATCCGGAAAAAGCCGAAAGATGAGGTTAAAAGTGAGGTTGAGCGTCTTCTCGAGCTTGTGCAGCTTCAAGGCCTTGGTGACAGAAAAACTCAACAGCTCTCAGGTGGCCAGCAGCAACGGGTTGCGTTGGCCAGGGCCCTGAGCCTTCATCCCAAAATCCTCCTGTTGGACGAACCGCTTTCCAACCTTGATGCCAATCTTCGGGTGATGATGCGTGAAGAGATTCGCAAACTCCAGGAGCAACTGCATCTGTCCATCATCTTTGTCACCCACGACCAGGAAGAAGCCATGTCCATCTCCGATATCTTGGTGGTCATGAATAACGGCATCGTCAAACAGATAGGATCACCCACGGAAATCTACGAGCGGCCGATCGACGAATTCGTGGCCAATTTTGTCGGCTACATCAATTTCTTTGCCGGGACGGTTTACAGCCTTTCGGGGGATGAAATGATCTTCAGAACCGAACATGGCGATCTGGCCATCCAACAGCCTCCGATGCAGGTATCGCCGGGTGACCGGCTAAAGGCAGTGATAAGGCCGGAATCCATCGGAATTGCCAGGCCAGGTCACCAAACGGATGCCGGGAAAAATGTCATTGAAGGATGCGTGGTCAGCAATATGTACATCGGTGCGATCATTCGGTACACGATTGCCGTGGGAGATCAGATGGTTTATTCTCTGAATAGTCTGCCTTGGATTTTCTTGCCTAAATTATGTCTCCTGCTGTAACCCTGTATGGCTCTCTTCATAACTCCATGTGAAAATAATTGGTATCAGCCGCCAGGAAGTAAAATGTAAAGATCGGTTATCAATCATATGACCATTATTTGTTTGACTTGCATTTTTTAATGATTTCCATTATTTGTTGAAAGTTGTAGTAAGTTCTCAATAAATTCGGGTTGGTTTCTTGTAGGGCAGGGTTTTATACCCTGCCAATAATGGTGGCATATAAAATGCCACCCTACACCAGCGGATTTGTTCTAACTTATTGAGATGTCACGTTATTTTCGTAACTACCCGAATTTTATAAAGAAAGGGTTTTGCCTGTGTGGACACTTATTGGTGGGGTATTTCTTGGTTGGGGTCTTGGGAGTAATGATGCAGCCAATATTTTCGGTACGGGAGTTGCGGCAAGGGTTTTAACATACAGGACTGCAACCATCCTGATTTCCATTTTTGTTGTAATAGGTGCTCTTTTAGAAGGTTACAAGGGCATGGGCACTGTTGCGGAAATGTCGACAATGTCACACATGGCGGCCTTCATGGCGGCATTTGCCGCAGGACTTTGTGTGGCAATATTTTCCTATCTCTCACTTCCTGTTGCGACTTCTCAAGCCATCATGGGGGCTGTGTTAGGAATCGGCTTGATCTCAGGGATACCGGACATCACACGCATGTACAAGGTTGTACTCTGCTGGGTCTTTACACCTATCAGCGCAATAGCATTAAGCCGTGTTCTTTATCCTTTACTCGGTAATGCCTTCCAAAAGGTCCTTGCGGATCTTCAAACGCGCAATATTTTCATAAGGTGGGCACTGCTGCTTGCCGGATGCTATGGCGCGTACTCCTTGGGTGCCAATAATGTGGCCAATGTGACAGGGGTTTACGTGGGTTCAGGCCTTTTGACGCCGCTTCAGGCAGCACTTGTGGGTAGCTTGAGTATTGCATCAGGAGTCATGACCTACAGCAGGAAGGTCATGAATACGGTAGGGAAAAAGATAGTTGAGCTGGATGGTTTCTCGGCCTTTATCTCTACATTTTCTGCGGCAATTACGGTCCATTTGTTTACGCAGGTAGGTGTTCCCGTTTCCACGTCACAGGCAATAGTGGGAGGAGTAACGGGTGTGGGCCTTGTAAAAGGGGCAAGAACTGTCAGTAGAAAGACCCTTCTTGAAATTGCCATTGGATGGGTTTCTACACCGATATCAAGTGGTGTAATCGCCTACCTTATGATGCGGTTTTATCTTGCCTTTTCCGGGGCAGGCTCATAGATTAAACGCTTCGAGGTGTGCGGTAAATAGATAGACAACTCTGTTCCAGGGAGGAATAATAGTGTTTTTTGGATTCAAGAAAGAAAAAGAGGTCATCAAGCTCGTCATCAAGCATGTCGACACTGTGGAGAAATGTATCACGACGGGAATGAAAATGCTTGAAATTTATCTGAGCGGAAATATTAAGGAGGCAAAGATTCTGGCACGCGATGTGAGAAGTACCGAATCACAAGCCGACTTAATCCGGCACGAAATACGGGATAAACTATATTCCGGTGCCTATTTGCCGCGAATTAGAGAGGACATCTACAAGCTGGTTGAAAGCATCGATAAGGTGGCCAATGCAGGAGAAGCCTGCTGTGACTTTTTTTCGAACCAGCGGCCCTCAATTCCTGAGGAATTGACGCCCCCGTTTGTTGCCATTAGCGAGGAGTCTCTGGGTATTATCACCTCCCTCAGGCTGGCGGTGCTCTGCTATCTAAAGGGGGAATGTAATTCGGATGTTGTCCGGGAGCACACTAAGGAAGTAGGCCTTCAGGAATCAGTTGTGGATAAAAGCGAGTGGGACTTGACAAAGGCAATATTCATATCGTCTTTAGACCACAGCCACAAAATCCATTTAAAACAATGTTTGAATACCATCGTGGAGGTTTCAGACCGGGCAGAGGATGCAGCCGATCAACTGGAATTAGTCTCTTTGAAAACGATGGTCTAAAAATATATATTATTACAAAAGCAAAGAATTATTATATTAGAAGGAGACGCCTATGAAAAGTAAAACTTCGAATTTTTTATTTACCTCCGAGTCGGTCACAGAGGGGCATCCTGACAAGGTGGCGGACCAGATATCAGATAGTATCCTGGATAAGATGCTGGAGCAGGATCCAAAATCCCGCGTAGCCTGCGAGACCTTGGTAACCACCGGTATGGCAATTATTGCGGGCGAAATTACGACCGAGGCTTACGTGGATATGCCGGAGGTCGTAAGGCAGACCATTAAAGACATCGGTTACAGTAATTCCTCTATGGGTTTCGACTGGGAAACCTGTGCCGTAATTTCCACAATTGATAAACAATCCCCGGATATCGCTGCAGGTGTTGACGAGGGAAACGGACTTTTTAAGGAGCAGGGTGCAGGGGATCAGGGACTTATGTTCGGCTATGCGTGTAAAGACACAAAAACTCTGATGCCAATGCCCATTTACCTGGCTCATCGGCTAACTGGAAGACTGGCACACGTCCGCAAATCAGGAAAGCTACCCTGGCTCAGACCTGACGGTAAATCGCAGGTAACTGTGGAATATGAAAATTGGAAGCCGATTAGAGTCCACACTGTGGTTATTGCTGCCCAGCATGCTCTGGACGTGGATTATGATACTCTTCGGGAGGCAATTGTAGAGGAAGTAATCAGGGATGTAATACCCGAAGAAATGCTGGACAAAGATACCCAGTATTTTATTAATACTACGGGCCGGTTCGTTGTAGGCGGTCCTCTGGGTGACTGCGGCCTTACGGGACGAAAAATCATTATGGACACCTACGGAGGATTTGGCTACCACGGAGGCGGTGCCTTTTCGGGGAAAGACCCTTCCAAAGTGGACAGGAGTGCCTCATATATGTGCCGCTATATTGCAAAAAATATCGTGGCAGCAGGACTTGCCACAAAGTGTGAAATACAGGTTGCATACACTATTGGACGGGCCGAGCCGGTTTCTGTGCTTGTGGGCGCTTACAGCACGGGAGTTGTTTCCAGCCAGGAATTAACCGAAATCGTCAAAAAGAAATTTGACCTTCGCCCTGCTGCGATTATCGAAAGACTTGATCTACTCAGGGCCATATATAGAAAAACCTGTAATTACGGGCATTTTGGAAGGGAATTGCCGGAATTTACCTGGGAAAAGACAGACATGGTGGAGGATCTCAAAAGGGCGGTGAAGTAAGGCATTGAAAAAAAGTGACTAAAGTTGATGGCTTTACTATTAAAGATGGGAAACGCAAAACTTACAACTAACGTCTGAACGAAAAATAACAGTTTTCGGTCTGGCACTAACTAACAATTCACGAAACGAGGTAAATTAAAAAAATGAATTATGATATCAAGGACATAAATCTGGCAGGGAAGGGGCGTTTGAGGATAGAGTGGGCAGAAATGAGCATGCCGGTCCTGACAGAGATAAAAGAGCGGTTTACAAAAGAAAAACCTTTAAAGGGCCTAAGATTGTCTGCATGTCTACATATCACCACCGAGACGGCGAGCCTGCTAAGGACCCTGAAAGCGGGTGGTGCTGATGTGGTCGGGTGTGCATCCAACCCCCTTTCCACCCAGGACGATGTGGCTGCATCCCTTGTGGCTGATGATGAGATCCCTGTTTTTGCTATCAAGGGTGAAGATCATGCTACCTATTACAGCCATATTCTTTC
>MVDB01000034.1 GCA_002050025.1 Desulfobacteraceae bacterium 4484_190.2 | reverse complement strand
CTTTCCAAGGAAGTCGAGGAACAACTGAGGAAATCAATCAACGCTGGAATTTATAAGCCTGATGATAAACTTCCCTCGGAACGAGAGTTAGTTGAACAGTTTCAGGTGAGCAGGGTCACTGTACGAGATGCCCTGAAAAATCTCCAGGTTCTTGGCCTGATCTCTGTTAAACGGGGCGTTCACGCTGGAGCATATGTCTCCGAGCCCAATCCTCTACCCATTACCCAGAGTATTGATAATTTGGTCCAGATGGGGAAACTCAATTTTGCTCATCTTATTGAAATTAGACTTTACATAGAGCCGGAAGTAGCCAGAAGTGTGGCCTTGCACTGTACCTCAGAGGATGTCGATAAACTGAAGGAACTTCTTGATAGAGCCGAATCTTATCTGGAGACATCCAGGAAAAAAGCCCGTCTTACTAACGTCCGATTTCACTCTGAGGTGGCTAAAATCGCGCATAATGCCCTTATAGTTTTTCTCAGTGAATCAATCACGCAGGTCTATTCGGCCATGCTCATCGAGATGACATATACTAAACTGGACAAAAAAGGAATTTCAAAACTCATCGCAGAACATCGAACAATTCTGGATGCAATTGCTGATCATAATCCTGGAGCTGCCTTTGAAAGGACAAAAAGGCACCTTATAAGAACGTATCGTATGTATTCCAGGATCATAACGGATAGCTATGACAAGGACGTTCACAGACGTATTAAGTATTTTGCCGAATTATGAGATGTTTTTTCTTTTTTACTTGATTTCTTTCCGGGCGGGGACGAGATTTCCGGCTTTGCCGATACAGGTGTGGAAGAGTGCTACAATAGTGGAGGACAGGAAAATGAGATTAAAAGAGATACCGCAATGCGCTCAATGCAGTGTCAAAAATAAAATATGCATACGAGAGGATGGACACGGACCTGACTTTTGCCCGACCATTAACCTTGATGGGGTTATTAAAGAATCACTCTCAGAATATAAAAAGCCTGAGATAAAAGAATTCGCTCTTTATGCTACTATCCAGGAGGGTGAGTGTTATGCGAACAGGGGCCAGCAACATCCCTATGTTACGTATCCTGTAAAAACCAGGATCCAGGAAACAATTGAATTTGCCAATAAACTGGGCTTTAAAAGGCTCGGAATTGCCTTTTGTGGGGGGCTTAGAAATGAAGCCAGGATTTTGTCAGATATATTACAGGACCAGGGGTTTGAGGTGGCTTCTGTTATTTGTATGGTAGGAAGAACCCCCAAAGAGTTTCTCGGAATAGAAGAAAATCAGAAAGTAAATATTGGTGAATTTGAGTCAATGTGCAGTCCTATCACGCAGGCAAAAATATTGAACGAGGTAAATACGGATTTCAATATTATTTTTGGGTTATGTGTCGGCCATGACTCTCTTTTTATGCGATATTCTCGCGCATTGTGTACAACATTAGTAGTAAAAGACAGGGTAACCGGCCATAATCCCCTTGCGGCTCTTAATTTGCACAACTCCTATTACAGGAGATTGAAAAAAGAAGAATTTGGAAAAGGTGGGCGCATCAAGGTAATGGTGGAAGCAGATTGAAATCAATAAGAAAGGAGGTGAGTTATTGAATTTTATCCACCATATTTAGGAGTTAGATTTACTGCAATCTCTCGAAAAAAGAGATTCTAAACAAAGGAAAGGGAGGAAAAAAGATGGAGAAATTTAAAGTTAATCACTTATTTTCCGGTATCATCTTAATGGTTTCTTTGTGTGTAGGATTTGTATTGATCTCAGGATGTGCAACTCAACCTGAGAAAGGCGCACAAGGCCCTGCTGAAACGTTAAAGGTTTGTCCTACCGCAAAAATTACAACACTCGAATATTTTATGAAGGAATCAAAATTCAGTGGGGGGCCAAAGCTCCATGTAAAAGTAGGCATTAAAAATATTGCTGATGAACCACTGCGTTATAGAGTAAGTATTTTCCTGCCGGACGGCGCCTCTTCCGGGGGGTTCTATCCAAGAAAAGGGAAACCTCCTGTTTTACAACCTAGAGAAGAGAAGGTACGAACGTTCCCCATGTATTATGACAAGATACCCGATGCCATTACTATCAAGGTAGATGAGCTTTGATACTTTTTATTAGAAAGGAGGATTTAAAAGTGAAATCAAAAATCTTTACAAGTTTCGCCGCAATAATTTTGGCAGTTTCAATAACAATATTTGCACCAGGAAACGCCAGTGCTATGAAATTCTTGTCTTTTGGAACGGGAAGTCCTGCCGGTACCTATTACTTTCTCGGTGCGGGATTTGCTTCAATCATTAATAAGAATGTCCCAGGCGTAAGGGTCACAGCAGAATCAACTGCTGCTTCCACAGAAAACGCCCGGTATCTAATCAGGGGTAAGATGGATATGGGCCTTGCCTGTATGGGAACCCTTGATGGACTAAAAAAACAGGGTATGGATGTTGATAAGGTACGCCTGATTGCCGTGGGTCATACCAGCGATGTCCACTGGATCGTACGCAAGGACTCTCCAATTAAATCATGCTATGACTTCAAGGGAAAAGTTATCGGAGTAGGCCCGGCTGGAAGCGCTACCCTGAATATCTACTCGAAGAAGCATCTGGCAGCGGGCTGGGGAATAACCTTAGAGGATATAAAACCGAAATATATTGCCTTCCATGAAATTACAAGGGGAATAAGGGATAATACAATTGATGCCGGAATAATTGCCGCTGGATACCCTATTGCCGCTGTCATGGAACTGGCCAGGGATATTCCTATCCGCCTTTTAGAAACAGAGCCAGAAGTTTTAAACAAATTGCAGGCCAAGTATCCCAACGTAACACCATTTGTTTTCCCAGCAGGAACATATAAGGGAATTGATAAGGATGTTCACACCTATACACTTCCCCAAATGTGGCTCTGCAGAACTGATTTGCCTGAGGACCTTGTCTACAAGATACTTAAGGCCGTTTATGATCATTCAGAGGACAGAAATGCCATCCACCCTATGGCAAAAAAGTACACGATCGAAAATGCCTTTAGAGGTTCGAAATCGGTACCTGTCGGATATCATCCTGGAGCAATAAAGTATTACAAGGAAAAGGGTATTTGGGAAAAAATGGCTCAGTACCAATAGGGGTACACATTGAATGTAGGGCGCATGTATTTTGGCTGTGTCCTATATTCATTCGTAACCGTTCACGGGATCAGGGGTTCAGCGTTCAAAGAAAACCGGCTTGCCCTCCTGCAGGCAGGTCTGAAGCAAAGTTAACGAAAGAAAGATAACCCTGCCTGCGGCAGGCAAGCCGGTATGGTTGACTCTGAACCTGTGAACACCTATTAATCATCAATAAAAAAGGTGAGATATGTATAGAGAGCCGGAAAAACCCAAGGAATCCGGTGCCATAAGCACGAGACAGAGGCAGCTTACAGGAACACCTGCCCATCTGGTCAGATGGATTGCTATTGGCATGAGTTTATTTCAACTCTATACGGGTTATTTTCAATTTACTGCCATGAATCAGAGGGTTCCTCACGTTACACTTGGTTTTATCCTGATATTCCTTGTCTACCCCATTAACAAGAAGAGCAGAAAAGACCGATTAAGCCTGGATAGTATCACGGCGGCGGCTGTTATTCTGATCTGCGGTATCTATGTCATGCTTACCTGGTTCAGGAAGATGGGGGCTATGGGACTTGAACCGCCCCTAATTGAACTTGTTATGGGTGCCGTTTTTATAATTCTCTTAATTGAGGGGACAAGAAGGGCCTTAGGTTGGGCCTTTCCTTCTGTTGCTGTCCTGATTCTCCTTTATGCCCGTTTTGGGGAAATAATGCCCGGCCTTTTTGCACATAAAAACTATGCAGTTGACCGGATTATATCCAGCATGTTCATCACAGCAGATGGCGTCTTTGGAATGCTTGCCGGGATTTCCGCCACATTTATATTCCTCTTTATTCTTTTTGGTGCCCTGCTCAGGGAGGCAGGGGGTGGAGAGTTTTTTATTAATTTTGCCTATGGCATTTGTGGTAAATTCAGGGGTGGCCCTGCAAAGATTGCTGTGGTAGCAAGCTCCCTTTTTGGCATGCTTTCAGGGAGCGGAACGGCAAATGTTGCGGGAACAGGGCAGATAACTATCCCACTTATGAAAAGGACTGGGTATCCTGCTTATTTTGCAGGGGCGGTTGAGACAGTTTCCAGTGCCGGAGGCCTTCTGATGCCACCCATTATGGGAAGCGCTGTATTCATCATGATGGAGATCCTCGGTGTAAATTATCTTACCATAATAAAATCATCCGTCCTGATGGCCATCCTTTATTACCTCGGGCTTTTTATGATGGTTGATATAGAGGCACAGAAAATAGGATTGGTCGGTCTTAAAAGGGAGGAAATCCCACCGCTTAAAAAAACTCTAAAGGAAGGCTGGCATTTTTTTATTCCTCTTTTGGTATTAATCTATTTTCTGGGTTTTGAAAGAAGCTCGGTTACAAGGGCTGTCCTTTGGGCAAACATCAGCATTCCTTTTGTAGCTATGATGCGGAAAAAAAGCCGGATGTCTTTTTCAAAGATTCTTACAGGCCTTGAAAAAGGGGCATTAACGGCCGCCCCTGTAGTAGCTATCCTGTCTCTTGGGGGGATTGTAGTCGGTATGATTACCCTTACAGGCCTAGGCCTGATGATGTCTTCTATCCTGATAGAGCTTTCACATGGAAACCTTTTTTTACTTCTGTTGATGACCATGGTTGCCTCCATTATCCTGGGTATGGGTGTACCGCCTGTGGCCGCCTATATAATTCTTGCTATTTTAGTTGTACCTGCCCTTATAAAGATGGGAGTCTATCCTCTTGCCGCACATCTTTTTGTGTTTTACTTTGGTACCATTGCAGGCATTACCCCCCCAATGGCCCCGGATGCCTTTGTTGCAGCAGGAATTGCCGACTCTCCTATGATGAAGACAGCTTTAACAGCCTGTCGCCTTGCACTCGTTATTTTCATTGTCCCCTATATGTTTGTTTACAACAATGCGCTTCTCCTGGTTGGGAACGTTGGTGAGATATTGATTGTCTGTGTAACAGCCTTCTTCGGGGTATATGCCTTGGCCTGTGCCGCACAAAATTATCTTAACGGAAAGTTACCCATCTATCTCAGGTTTGCTTTATTCATTGGCGGCGGCTGTCTGATCTATCCGGGTTGGGTCACTGACCTGTTAGGGGTAGTCCTCGTCATAGCGCTTCTTGCTATTCGATCTCCTGATTTGTTGAAGCGTTTTACCATAGGGCTTTTTGAACATAATCAATCTGCCGGATTGACCAAAAACGAATAGAAGGATTCCGCTATGGATAAAACATTTATTGCGGGTCTGACCTGGGAAGAATTCAGAGATACCGTAAATTCAGGAACGGTGGTTGTTGTTCCTGTGGGATCTACGGAGCTTGAAGGAATTCACCTGCCTCTGGGTGTAGACACCATCATGGCTGACGGCGTTGCAGCGAAACTCGCCGATGAACCAGGTGTTTTAATCGGGCCTACCCTTCCCATCGGGTATTCAAAATGGTTTAACCCATTTCCGGGAACCATCTCGCTTGAGCATGACACCCTGACTAGGGTCTTTTTGGAATATTGTACCTGCTTAATAAACCACGGAGTTAAACGCATAGTCTTTCTGAACTCTCACCGGGGCAACAACTCCTGTATCGAGGCTGCCGCTCGTACCCTTATTTTGGAGAAGAAAGTCCGCATAGGAATGCTGAGCATCTGGAAACTGGCCAATGATCTAACGGCAGGAAGCGGTCTGATTAAGGAGGGAAAATTCACCCACGCAGGCGAAATTATGACCTCGGCAATCATGGCATTGAAGCCAGAAACGGTAGTGACCAGCAAAATCATGCCTGATTCAGTCAAATCGCCTGAAGGGAGCGCCTTTGATGTAAAAAATTCTCTCGGAGAAACTAACTTTCAGGGCTCTATCCAGACGGTCTATCAGGACATTCGTGATGTGACAGATACGGGAATCATGGGGGATCCAACTCCAGCCTCTGCGGAGAAAGGGGAAACGGTTTTAAAGCTGATCACGGATTACGCCAGGTCATTTTTACAGGAGTTCAGAAATTTGCCAATAGCGAAAAAAACGGAGTAATAAATGGCGTCACAGATAGATAGTATTGATCAAGGGCTTGAGGGCAAGTTGGTGGACCACATATCACGTGTTCGTTTTGAAGACCTGCCACCAAAGGTTGTAGACTATTGCAAACTGCTTATCATGGATTCGTTCGGCGTCACCTTTCCAGGCTACAGCGCTCCCGGGTGCAGTGAAGTGGTAGAATTAACAAAGGGTTGGGGTGGCTCCGGTTCTACTGTTCTTATTCACGGTAATGAGACTGCCCCGCCCTTTGCAGCTCTTGCTAACAGCGCCATGATGCATGCCCTGGATTTTGATGATACCCTGGACGCCACTGCCCTCCATACGTTTGTGACCGCTCTTCCGGCCGGATTGGCAACAGCAGAATACCTCGGTGGGGTGGACGGTAAGACGCTTATTACTGCTCTGGTGCTGGGTGTTGACATTATTTGCCGTGTGAGCCTTGGAATTCACAGACCCCTTTCGTGGATCCGGACATCCACCTGCGGTTCGTTTGGTGCGGCTGTTACGGCAGGGAAAATACTTGGCCTGAATCGCGAGAAACTGACAAATGCACTGGGCGTGGCGTACAGTCAGACATCCGGAAACGCACAGGGACTTATTGAAGGGCGTCTGGTCAAACGTTTGCAGCCGGGCTTTGCAGCTCAGGCTGGGCTTACCTCAGCCTTCCTGGCCCGCTCAGGAATCACAGGAAGTCAAAACTTTCTGGAAGGACAATATGGTTTCTATAATCTCTATGAACGAGGGGAATACAACCCCGGGCCTGTGGTTGAACACCTGGGCCAGCATTACACCATTTTGGACCTCAGCTTGAAACCGTATCCGTGCTGTCGCATGACACATGCCTCCATTGACGCAGCCCTTCAATTGAGGCATGTGATCGGAGCCTCAGTTCAGAATATTGAGGAGATACAGGTGAGAGTATCTAAAATGGTAACTGAGATGGTTGGGAAGACCTTCGTGATCGGGACAGACCCTCAGGTGGATGCTCAGTTCAGTATTCCATACACGGTTAGCGCTGCCTTGCTGAGGGGAGATGTCTTTTTGCAAGACTTTGAGGTAACCGCCATCATGGATGAGGAGGTAAGGACCCTTGCCGAACGAGTAAAGGTCACATCTGACCCTGACCTCCCTGACAAGGACATTCTCCATGCCAGGATGACTATCAGAATGAAAAACGCACAAATCCATGAGGCCTCGGTGAATGCACCGTTGGGAAACCCGTCCAGGCCTATCACTATGGAGCGCTGTAAAGAAAAATTCAGGAAATGCCTGGCACAGAGTAAAGTTGATTTTGATGATGGCAGGACCAATGAGTTGCTCTCAATGATAGAGGACCTGGAACAAGTACAGGATGTCAGGCAACTTTCTGCGATCATGCAAAACTAACCTCTCCTATCATATTACCGGACTCTACCAGGTCCGGGATAGAGTACGATTCGATGACAATAAAACAATTATTTGATATGGGTGCTGCTCAATATGATGGTCAGAGGCGAAAGGTCATTCCCTGTTTCGATGATTTCTACAAAACGGCTATTGATCTGATACCTTTCGATACCGAAGACACATTCACTGTACTGGATCTTGGCGCAGGGACAGGTCTATTGACAGCGCTTATCCTTAACGCATTTCCAAAGGCCAGCTCAATGGTTCTTGATATTTCTGAAAAAATGCTTGCAAAGGCAAAAGAACGATTTAAAGACAACGATCAAGTCCATTTTTGTGCCATGGATTACGCCCGTTCCCCACTCACAGGAGATTTCGATCTCATTGTATCGGCAATGTCCATACACCATCTATACGATTCTGACAAAAGGCTTCTGTTCAAAAAGATATATAATGCGCTTTTGCCTGGAGGAATGTTTATCCATGCAGAACTGGCGAAAGGTGCGACAGATGTCACTGAGAAAATATATCAGCGGATGTGGTTTCAATATCTGAAGAAAACTGATTTAACCGAAGATCAGTTATCTTTGATCTTTGAGCGTATGTCGTATGATAAAACAACCACGCTTGATATACAGTTAAAATGGCTAAAAAAAGCCGGATTTATGGATGTGGATTGTTTTTATAAGTATTATAATTTTGCAGTGTATGCCGGGCGAAAACTTATTATATAGGGCACCGGATTATCATTGTTTGAGTTGTACCCAGCAAGGAGAGTTGAGGTTTTTTATGAATATTGATCTGAAGAAACTGACAAAAGATCTGGTAAAACTGGTTGGCAAAGAAAACGCATTCACAGACAAACCTACATCTCTGGCATATGCAAAGGACGTCATGCCTTGGGACGTTGAAGAGCACAACATGCCCTATGCCGTGGTCAGGCCAGAAGGCAGTAGTGACATTTCTGCGGTATTGCGATATGCCAATGAAAAAAAGATACCCGTTCACACGCATGGCTCCGGTACATCCCTGGTGGGACTTGGGAGGCCGAAAACAAATTGCATTGTACTGGATATGGGAAGAATGAAGGGGCTGGAGGTGTTCACGGATAGGGGTTATTTTGAGGTGGAACCAGGGTTTCATATTGCCAAATTAAGAAAGGCCCTTGCACCATATAATGCTCTGCTTCCAGCGTTTCCTGGCAGCGAACTGGTCGCCACCATAGGGGGAGTAGTATCGGTAAATACGAGTGCCCACGCAATTGATGCGACATTATGTAAACCTGGCGACTATGTGCTTGGCATGGAAGTAGTGCTGCCAACCGGTGAAATTTTACAGACCGGAACAGAATCCACACGGAAACCTGCTGGCATTGAGGCCACAAAATTTCTCGTCGGTTCAGAGGGGCTTTTATGTGTTATAACGAAGATAAGAATGCGGCTGATTCCATTACCATACATGAAAAATATCGTTGCATATTACAGGAGTACTGATGATATTCTGGATACGGTAATGGCAATGTATAAAAAGGGCATACCCACACCCATGTTTTTTGAATACCTGGACGAGAAATCATCCAAAGTGGGTTTCGAAGCAGTTGGGCTAAAGGCGCCGTCTGGCGCTGTTGCCATGATCACTATATCATCATCCACTCAAGTGGGTTGCGAAGAAAAGGCCAGAAAGTTTCTTGAATTCTTGAAAATTGCTAATCCCATTGAGGCAAAGATTGTTACCGACAAAGAGGAGTGGAGTCAAATATGGACCAGCAGGGCAGAGGCGGGAAATTACATATATCGGCTGGGTTCTACCTTTGGCAGTGAGATTACGGTAAGGGTAGATAAGCTCAAAGAGGCCTTTCACGAAGCACAGGATATCATATTGAACCTGGAAAGCTATAAAGGTAATGAATTTTATTCCTTTGGCCATATTGGCGCCCCCACCATCCACGCCTATGCTTTTATCCCCACCAAGGACATCCCCACTGACGTAAAAAAGGCGGTTGCCATAGAAGTAAGAGATAAAACTGAAGAACTGAATGTGAAATATGGTGGTTGCGGGGGCGAGTGGGGATTGACTGCCCAAAGGGCAACATTTCTTAAGAAAAAATATGGTGAAGTGTACTATAACTTCCTGGTTAATTTGAAGAGGACCCTGGATCCCAATAATATACTTAACCGGGGAAACCTGGAGGGATGGATGTGAACAAAAAGAATGCTGCCAAAGAGACCCTGCTCAAAGAGATTGCTAAGTGCAGGTCATGCAGGTTTTGTGTTGACGTCTGCCCCACATATCAGGCCTCAGAAGGGGTTGAATCCATGTCCGCTTACGGCAGGTTGCAGTTAATAAAATACCTGCTCACCGGCATTCTGGAATTTGATGACTCGCTGACCTACTGCCTTTACAGTTGTCTGCAATGCAGGCGTTGTGAAGTTGTATGTAAAAGTAAGGGGCAGGACATTGATATCTGTAAGATCATCCAAATGGGAAGATCACTCCTGTCCCAGAATCTTGTACAAGGAAACAGTAATGAAAAGATCTAAGACCCTGATCGCCCAGGCATTGTCCACACTCAAAGAAAATATGGAAAGAACGGGCGACCCGCTTGGCTTCAGGCATACTTACTGGACGGAGTGGGCCAATGGGCTTGGGCTCCCAAAGGGTGGCAAGACCGTATTACTCACGGCAAGAATGTATCAGATGCTTCCATACGTCATTCAGACAACAGATATGGTGGCATCTATTAAACCGCTTCTAGCCATAAAGGGGTTTGGTAAGGTACTTTCCATGGGCAACCGCCTGGCCGGGGAGACAGTAATACGGCTAAAGGCAATAGGTGCAAAAAAGATAAAGGCCAGGGGAACCAAGGCATTGAAGGGGATAATTTCTGCATTGAACAGTGTCGGAGAGTATCCCGCATACCTCTATGAGGCCGAACCCTATAGCGGTGTCCTCCTTTATGACCTGGGTCTTGAAGACGGTATTGCGCTCCACATAAATAAGGTCTATGAACTGCTCAAGGATCATGGCGTGGAGGAGGTGATTGCAGTTGATCCTCACACCACATTCATGATGAAAGAAATTTATCCCAAGTACATTAAAAACTATGACATCCGGGTAAAACATTATCTTGAGGTTCTATCAGAGGGAAAAGAAAACTTAGGAAACACCAGTCACAAAGACCTTCCGAAAGAATTTGTAATGCACGATTCATGTGTAATGACCAGGGATTTGGGCATAGTGGAATGCCCCATATGCCTTATCAACCTCATGAAGTATGAGGCCGAACTGGGTGTCAGGGTGTGGGATATGGGAGAGATTCTGCACGCTGCACTGGTCAACCCATCTTCAAAATAAGTCTGAACGCTATTCAGGCAAAGGATATGATTTAGACCATAGTAAAAGCCGAAAAACTCGGCAGCTAAACAAAAATAGAGGAATACAACTATGCACCTCAGACAAGACCGGATGACATCCCAGGAGCGAATGGAGGCTCTATTTCAATACCAAAAGACTGATCATGTTCCATTGGGTGCCATGAGTACCGGGTTCAACACCAAAAATGCAGGTTATACGGTCGCCGATGCCTACGATAACCCTGAAGTAAGTTTCCAGGCCATGCAATGGACATCCGAACAGTATGGTTGGGACCCAATCCCTCAATATTCCGGACATACTGTTTTGGGCGCATGGGACTTTGGTGGTGGGGTTAGATTGCCCCAGGGCGAATATGAAGGGGCACTGATTGTTACATCTTATCCGGTGCAGGTCGAAGGTGACATAGAGAAATTAAGAATGCCTAACCCGAAAAAGGCAGGAAGAATTCCCAAGGCCATGGAGTTTTCACGGTTGCAAATGGAACACAATATTCCAGTGTTCTTTTTTTCACGTTCCGCTTTTACTATGGCCGCTAATATTTGTGGTATTGAGCAATTTTTGAGATGGGCCATGAAAAAGCCACAATTGTGTGAGCGCCTCTCAAGGATGGCCATAGATCACATCTTTAATGTCTTGAATTACTGGGTAGAGACCTTTGGCGCGGAGAATATCTTTGCCTGGATGAGCTCCCCCACTGAATCGAATCAACTTATTTCTCCCAAAATAATGGAAAAATTTGCCCTGCCTTATCATATGGAGTATCATAAAAGGTTAAAATCTCTTGGGATTAGACGTTTTGGCTTTCATATCTGTGGCGATCAAAACCTCAATCTTCCATTGTTGGCTAAGGCCTCGCCGTGGGGACACCCGAGTGTCCTCAGCTTCGGTCACGAGGTAGACCTGGAAGTGGCTGCACAGCATTTTCCCCAAGACATCATTTATGGAAATATCGAACCGTCTGTTATCCAGATAAGCACGCCCGAACAAGTCTATGAGCTCAGCAGGATTGCCATCGAAAAGGGTAAAAAGGCCCCGGGGGGCTTTATACTGGGACCTGGTTGTGGTCTCCCCCCGACCGCACCACCAGTCAAGGTGTATGCAATGACAAAAGCAATTAATGACTTCGGCTGGTATGATTG
This sequence comes from Desulfobacteraceae bacterium 4484_190.2, assembly GCA_002050025.1. GTDB lineage: Bacteria > Desulfobacterota > DSM-4660 > Desulfatiglandales > Desulfatiglandaceae > 4484-190-2. The sequence continues at coordinate 3,884 of MVDB01000034.1, read as the reverse complement.
ACACGTGCATGAAATAATGGGGACTTCCTTTAGTTTTACAGTTTTAACAAATCATTCAAGGAATAAATCGCTCTTTTGTAATTTTTTTTGTTGACAGGAGAGAAATATCTTTATATATTGTGCACAATGCACTGTACACAATTGAAATATATAAATTCTAACCCGCTATTTAGATGAAGCTTTATAATGGAAGTTCAAAATTTGACAAAACGTGTTTTGGAATACTTAAGAAACCGAATCATCACAGGGGAGTTGGTCCCAGGTCAAAAACTCAATGAAAATGAAATAGCCTCCCGTCTTGAAATCAGCAGACATTCCATACGTGAAGCTTTCAGGGTACTAGAGAGTGAACAGCTTGTTTTCAGTATTCCTAATAAGGGAGCTTTTGTTACTGAGTTGTCAGACGACGATTTGATAGAGGTCTACCAGACGCGAGAAATGATCGAATGCTATGCCGTTGAGCTTTTAAAAAGAAAAAAAATTAAAGATTTGCTGCAATTGGAATCGGCCATAAAGGATGCTTCTAATTTATCAATTCCTTCAACCGATGATCCGGAACAGTATCTAAAATTTCATAAAAAATTTGTGAACTTTCACTTCAAAATGATTGAAGCATGTGGCAACTCAAGACTTGTTCATTCTTATAAGTCAATTTGCTTGAATCTTGCACGATACCAATTCAAGAGCTTGAGATTGCCGGGCAGTTTGGAAACCGACCATAAGGAACACCGACAAATTCTCGATGCCCTTAAAATTGGGGACTATGACGGTGCTAAGAAAAAATTGAAATCTCATATTACTAAGAGGTTACATGGAGCATCAAAAATCAGTTTTCAGAAAGATTTGTAATGCTAAGATAATAAATTGAAAATTGTGACGAGTTGAGAAACCTGACAGAGGTGGTGACAAAGCTTTTCTGCAATTTTTCGGTAGACGGGTAAAGAAGAACTCCCGCGAATAAGCATCCATGGATAAATGATAAAGGCGCACTATGACAATTCCAAATTCTGTATTTAAGAAGCGGATAAAACAAACTATAGAGCAGTCACAAGAAGAAAAACTAAGTGGTCTCGTTGTGTATTCCACCGGAAGCAGTTTGGGGTTTTCCAGCCGTACCCATGGCTACTGTCGTTTCCTTTGTGACTGGGATGCACGGACGCAAGCCGCTGTTCTTATATTGTTACCGAAAAGAGATCCAGTCCTGTTGGTTCCGGGTCGTTCTCCCCAGCTATTTGCAAAAGAGACAATGTGGTTTGATGATATTAGAGCTATTCCGCAGGATGAATTCGGAGGAGAAATTGTTGCAACCCTGAAACCAATCCTATTGGTCGGTGAAAAAATTGGCTTTATCGGCAGGTCTGAAACACCTGCACCGCTTTATGACGCGCTTCGTAGGGGTCTTGAAGGGGTAGAGCTGGTTGAAGCAAACCATATTGTTGATAAATTAAGGATCGTCAAGGATAGTCTGGCAATCGATTTTCACCGTCGTTCTGCCGAGGTATGTGATGCAATGTTCGAAACCTTGAAGAGGGAGATCCGATCCGGGAAGATGGTATATCAGATTCAGGCCGATTTGGAATATACAGCCAAGTATGCAGGGTGTGAATACGCATCTACATTTATGAGTGTGGGTTCAGTGGCAGATCGTCCGCGCTATGGGAAAAAGGAGTGTTCACAGATCCCAAAGGAGGGAGATCAGGTTCTGCTCTCGCTTTTTGTATTAAAGGATGGTCATTGGGGTCACGCCATAAGGACAGGCACAATAGGAGAACCGAGCCGAGCACAGCAAAAAGCATTCGAAATAGCCCTCGAAATGCAAGATGCAGCATTGGATCAGCTAACCCCTGAAAATTATCTAGCTGAAGTCTGGAAAGCTTCTGAAAAAGTCCTTAACAAGTATTATCCAAACGCCAGAGATTTAGGCTGGTACTGGTTAAAGATCGGGCACAGCCTGGGACTTGACTATTCGGATCCCATTTTATCGGCCGTTTTCCCCAACCCCTATACTATGGGTAGAAAATCTAATGCACAAAATGCGCAGGATGGGTCATCGATCCGGATCCTGCCTGGAATGCTTTTTGAACTTCATCCAAATATTTTTATACCGGACGAAGCGACTGCGGCCATTGGCGATATGGTGCTTGCAACAGAAACCGGACATGAGATTATGGACCGTTTTCCCCGCGAATTACTGATCCTGTGACGACCCTGCCGTGTAATGCAGCCCGAATTTATTGAGGAGTTACAGAAAAGCTTTTTACAGTATTAAAACGATTATAGAATTAAGATTTTGAATAAAAAGAGTTACTAAACCGTCCATCAAACCTACAAAAGGAGGAAAACATGAAAAAAGCTATTTTGTTGTTTATTATGGTATGTTTTTTTGCGGTGTCCTGCGCAGGATTAACAGGAGGGATACAGAAGAAGAGTGTAAGCAGTGCCAGTATTGAAAAGGTTGAGTTTAAGCCGGACAAAAAAGGAAATTATTATGTGTACGTAACTATAAAAAATATCTCCGGCAAAGATAAACCTTTCTACATGGAGCTCCAGGCTGATGACCAAGTGAGTCAATTTACTGCATCAGGGAAAAAAGGGCAGCCCAATATAGTCCCCGCAGGGAAAGACTATACATTTGCAGTGAATACCTGGCGGAAGATCGAGCCAAAAAAACTCAAAGTGGAAATAAAAGAATCTTTGCGTTAAGTATCCATAATCATAATTACTCTAATTTGTTTTGATTTAATCAAACATTATGTTTTTTAAAACTATCTTTAGTGAAAGTTTAGAATTTAAGGAGAAAAATCAATGAAAAAATATGTAGAACTATTATTCGTCTTTGTCGCCTTATTGACCTTGGCATTTCCTGGTAGATCTGAAGCTAAGAAAAAATATCTATTCTTTGGGGCCAGCGCAGCAGCATCAAGTCACTATGCTTATGTGGTTGGGGCTGCAAAAGCCATAAACAAATATGCCCCCGAGGTGAAGGTCAATGTAGTGGAAACAGGGGCAAGTGTAGATAACCTCAAGAGGGTTAAATCCGGAGAAATTGATATGGGCATTTGCTCAATGAAAACCATGTATGAGGCATGGAAAGGTCTGGCAAGATGGAAGGGCAATGCTTGCCCAGATGTCAGGTTGCTTTGGCTTTATGCAGTAGGTATTGATTTTATTGTGGTCAGAGAAGATAGTGGCGTGAAAAAACTTGAAGACCTTAATGGTAAAAAATTCAATCCTGGAATCAGAGGTTCTGCTTCAGAAGCTACTACAAAACAGATATTTAAAATCCTTGGAGTAAAACCAGATTACCATATAGGCGCAACATCTGATGCTGTTAAAGCAATAAAAGACAATAGAATTGTAGGTTATGTGAAAACGGGAATCGGAACCCAGATTGACGCATCGACCTTAGATATTATGACGCTTACCAAGGTGCGATTAATCCCACTGACAAAGCAGCATATGGATAAGATTGTAGCCGCAGTACCCTATATTTCATTTATCACAGTCCCTGCAGGAGGGATTAAGGCGATGCCCAATCGGCAGGAGTACACAATGTGGGGAAGACCTATAGGGGTGATGTGCAGCAGAAACATGCCAGATAACCTGGCGTATAACCTGGTAAATGGAATCATAAAGGGCAAAGAATTTCAGGTTGCGGCGTGGCCGGCCATTAAAGAATTGGATTTAGTCCAGGACCCGGTAGACTTGACACTTATCCCTCTTCATAAAGGTGCTCTAAAGGCATATCGTGAACTGGGGGCAAAAAACATACCGCCGATAGCAATACCTCCAGAGGCAAAATAACATCATCAAAACACACAAAGGAGCGACTCCAATAATGGAGTCGCTCCTTTGTTGTGGAGTTTCATAAGTTTTCAATAAAT
>MVDB01000213.1 GCA_002050025.1 Desulfobacteraceae bacterium 4484_190.2 | reverse complement strand
TGTAGTTCCTGCTTCGACACCACAACTAAATGTGGTTGAGGAATTTGGGTAACTTCTCAATAAATTCGGGCATTCCGGCTACTTCCCTCTTTTGCAAAGGGGGATTGAGGCCTGCCCTCCCCGTCCCGATACCGGGACGGGATCGGGAGGCGCGACTTGGCGGGCATATGTCATAACATGACGAAGCAGCTATGTTCGATCAGCCACTCTCTCAATGTATCAAGGCCAGGTCTGGGCCAGGGGGGATTTTTTGAATTCAGCCCAGGCTTATTGAGAACTTACGAATTTTGAGATCAAAATGATTGAGCCCTCTGAGGAACAAAAAATCTTACTGAGCAACCTGAAACGGGCTGTTAAAGAAAAAATTGCCCCGGTTGCGGCCGAAACCGATCGAAAAGGCACGTTCAACTGGGATATTGCATCTCTATTTTGGGACCTTGGGCTTTTGAGGAAATCGCCAAGGCCTGCGCATCCTCCGCACTTATGTTGCTTATTCAGGCGGTGGGCAGTTTTCCTTTGCTTTCAGCGGGGAATCAAAAACAGAAAAAAAAGTATTTACCAAGGATTTCCCAGGGTCGAGAACTGATCGCCTACTTAGTGACAGAACCCGGAGCGGGATCGGATGTGCAGGCCGTTTCGACTACTGCCAAACGGTCACGAGGCGAATACATTCTCAATGGAAGAAAGACTTTTGCGACCAACGGGGCTATTGCCGGCATCTATTCTGTACTCGCAAAAACCGGAGAAAAAGAGCTTTCCTTCTTCATCGTAGACAGGCAACAGGAAGGCGTTAGCATAGGCAAGATCGAAGAAAAGTGCGGATTTGATCCTGGAAGACGTACAGGTACCTCAAGGGAATCTCTTGGGGAAGCCAGGCGATGGGTTTGCCATTGCAATGGCGGATTTTGATATGTCTCGCCCGGCCGTGGCGGCTCTCGCTTTGGGTATTTCCGCAGGCGCTGTAAGCTATGCCCTTGATTACGCCATGGACCGCATTACATTTGGTAAACCTCTCGTTAAACACCAGGCTATCCAGTTTATGTTAGCGGATGCCAGTACCATGATAGAGGCGGGTCGAGGTTTGATGCTGAGGGCAGCCATCGCTCACGATGCGGGTAATCCAAACACCAAGCTGGCCTCCATGGCAAAGTGTTTCTGCAGTGATGCGGCCATGAAGATTACGACAGACATGGTTCAGATCCTTGGGGGGTATGGCTATATCAGGGATTACCCCTTGGAAAGGATGTTCAGAGATGCAAAACTAACGCAGATTTTTGAGGGAACAAATCAGATCCAGAGAATGATTATCGGGAGAGAATTGATAAGGCAGGGAAAAACGACTTCAAAATAATGGGGAGCGGGTCTCGTGGATTTTTCATTGAGCAAGGAACAAAGGGATATCAAGCGGGCGGCCAGGGAATTTGCCGAGGGTGAATTTACGCCAGAAAGGGCCATGGAACTCGATCTGAACCATGAAGCCCCCAAAATGGCCAATTTCATCCCCCCCTTCACGTCCATGGTCAAACATCATGTTCCCTATCTCCATCTTTTAACTTGACACCACAACTATATCGGACTATATTCCAATTTGGTGAGACTGAATTGGAGGATATTCCGATATGGAAATCATTGACCGGCTGTTGAAAATCGACCTTCCCCCGGCTCAATCTGCATTTCTCTGGGGCCCGAGAAAAACCGGAAAAACAACCTATCTGAAAAAAGAATTCCCGAAAAGCCTGGTATATGATTTTCTAAAAACAGACCTGTTTATTGAATTATCGAAGCAGCCATCTCTGTTCAGGGAACAGATCTTGGCACAGCCTGACAGAATTCTGGAACATCCTGTTATCCTGGACGAGGCGCAGAAGATACCTCAGATCCTGGATGAAGTCCACTGGTTGATTGAAAACAAAAAACTGAAATTTATCCTCTGCGGTTCAAGCGCACGAAAGCTGAAAAGAGGGCGTGCCAATCTGTTGGGCGGGAGGGCGTGGCGTTATGAAATGTTTCCCCTTTCCTGGCCGGAAATAAAGAATTTTAGCCTAATGAGGGCACTGACGCACGGCCTCATTCCTCTCCATTATATACAGGATAGATATGACAGATCCTTAAAGGCATATGTTCAGGACTATCTTAAAGAAGAAGTTTTTGCTGAGGGGCTGACACGCAATATTCCTGCATTTTCGAGGTTTTTTGACGCCATGGGTTACTCTCACGGCCAGTTAATAAACCACTCCAATATTGCCCGCGAATGCGGTGTTGATTCGAAAACAGTAAAGGAATACTTTCAGATCTTGATTGATACCCTTCTTGGAACCCGTGTCGAACCCTTTAAGAGACGACAGGGAAGGCAGATCATTAGCAAAGCCTCAAAGTTTTACCTGTTTGACGTAGGCATAGCCGGATTTATAACAAGGCGAAGGATACACGAAAAAAAAGGTCCCATGTTTGGCCAGGCATTTGAACATTTTATTCTTATGCAGCTTCTTGCTCACAGCTCTTATCAGGAATTGGGTTATTCGATTAATTTCTGGAGAACAAAAACCGGCCTTGAAGTTGATTTTATCATTGGAAGCGGTGAGGTGGCAGTTGAAGTCAAGGGAACCAACCGGTTGGATTTAAAGGATATGAAACCTTTGCTTGCGTTTACCGAAGAATATTCACCGCGCATGTCCATTATCGTCTGTAATGAAAAAGCAAGGCGCGTTCATGGCAAGGTATTGGTTCTTCCATGGAGGGAGTTTCTTGATGAGCTGTGGGAAGGGAAAATAATTTCCTGAGTTAGGACAATAGTGCCTTTCATTCTTTAAATGGGCGCAATCCCATCTAAATCGGATAAGTCTTTCCAACAACCCCTAATTTCTGGTGTGAATTGAATTATCGAAGCATGTCCCTTATTTCCCAGAATCGGATTAGTGCTTCGTCAGGTTATGACATATGTCCAACAAGTAGCGTCTCCCGATCCCGTCCCGGTCTCGGGACAGGGAGGGCACGCCTCAATCCCCCTTTGTAAAAGGGGGAAGCAGTCGGAATGCCCGTACTTATTGAGATATTACAAACCTCACGCTCAAGTATTTAAAATGACAGCATTGAATTGCAGATGATATTCGATGCCATTTGAGTCTACCAAAGAGTATCAAAATGTGGTAAATAAATATCAGTATGAGCAAAAGGCTACAAAAGCGTCGAAATCAGATACATTATCATGTTAAAAAATGAGAAAGGAGCTGTCTAAATGAATAACCCCGATTTTACTTCCTCTTTGGATTTTATCCGATCTATTATTACTGAAGATTTGAAGGCAAACAAAAATGATGGACGAGTCCAAACGCGCTTTCCGCCTGAGCCCAACGGCTATCTGCATATCGGACACGCCAAATCCATCTGCCTCAATTTTGGTATCGCGGCTGAGTTTGGCGGTCTTTGCAATTTGCGATTTGATGATACCAATCCTATTAAAGAAGAGGAAGAATTTGTTGAATCCATCAAAAAGGACGTTCGATGGCTCGGATTCGATTGGGGTGATCGGCTCTACTACGCTTCTGACTATTTCGATCAACTCTATAACTATGCGGTACAATTAATCAAAATTGGCAAGGCATATGTTGACGACCTGACGGCAGATGAAATTCGTGAATATCGCGGCACCTTGACTCAACCAGGCAAGGACAGTCCGTATCGCATACGATCGGTTGGAGAGAACCTGGCGCTGTTCGAGCGAATGCGGGCAGGGGAATTCAAGGACGGCTCCCGCGTGCTTAGAGCGAAGGTCGATATGGCATCTCCAAATTTGAATATGCGGGATCCTGTCATGTATCGTGTTTTACACGCGTCCCATCACAGGACTGGCAACAAGTGGTGCATTTATCCCATGTATGACTTTACCCATGGCCAGTCAGACTCCATTGAAGGGATCACCCATTCCATTTGTACATTAGAATTTGAAGATCATCGCCCGTTGTATGACTGGTTTCTTGATGAACTGCAGATATTTCATCCACAGCAGATCGAGTTCGCTCGACTCAATCTCAGCTACACTATAATGAGTAAACGCAGGCTTATGGAATTGGTTGAACAAGGTTATGTCACCGGCTGGAATGATCCCAGGATGCCAACCATCTCTGGCCTGCGGAGACGGGGGTACACCCCGGAATCAATCCGGAATTTTTGTGAGCGTATCGGGGTGGCCAAGAGAGATAGTACGGTCGACATGGCGCTGCTCGAGTACAGCATCCGTGAAGATTTGAATAAACGTGCTTCGCGTGTGATGGCTGTATTGCGTCCGCTTCGTGTGGTCATAGACAACTACCCGGAAGACAGGGTGGAATACTTGGATGCCGAGAATAACCCGGAAGATCCCGGTATGGGGTCACGCAAGATCCCCTTTTCACGTGTGCTGTACATTGAACAGGAGGATTGTTAAGGATGAAAAAACCGGGGAAGTGGTTGAACTCCACTGCACATATGATCCAGAAACCCGGGGGGGATGGTCTGAAGACGGACGCAAGGTCAAGGGAACGCTGCACTGGGTTTCGGCCAACCAATCGCTCAAGGCTGAAGTACGCCTGTACGATCATCTCTTTGTAAAACCAAATCCAGGCGATGAAAAGGATGTCTCTGACTTTAAAACCATTTTGAATTCAAGGTCATTAGAGACTTTAACCTCCTGCCGGGTTGAACCAGGCCTGGCTGAGGCAGAGCCCGGTGGTCACTACCAGTTCCTGAGACAGGGCTATTTTTGCGTTGATTCCATTGATTCTTCTGCTGGCAAACTAATATTTAATCGAACAGTAACCCTGCGTGATACATGGGCCAAAATCGAGAAGGCGCAGAAGAAAACCGGAGTACCCAAAGCTGCTAAAGCACCCGCCCCCCTATCTGAAAAGCGTGATGGACATAAATCTGTTGGCCAGGAGATCACTATAGAGGATTTCTCAAAGCTCGATCTGCGGGTTGCCATTGTCCGGGAGGCTGGGCTCGTCGAAGGCGCAGATAAGCTGATCAGGCTCATGGTCGATCTTGGCGAGGGCCGCTTGCGGCAGGTGTTTGCAGGCATCCGCTCTGCTTATCCCGAACCCGAGAAACTCGTAGGCAAAAAG
>MVDB01000212.1 GCA_002050025.1 Desulfobacteraceae bacterium 4484_190.2 | reverse complement strand
GCATCAATTTTTTCCATTAGTTTTGATAAGCTGGGAGGGTAAAGTGCCGAAATGGCAATCCCTCCCATTCTTTTTGACATGGCATGAGCCTCATCAGGTTCTAAAAGGTCTGTCTTGTTGAGAACCAAAAGCGTGGGAGTTCTTTGCAAATCCAGGTTTGCCAGGATTTCTTCAACGGTCGCAATCTGTTTCTCCAGATACCCGCTCGTGGCATGCCAGGATTTCTTCAACGGTCGCAATCTGTTTCTCCAGATACCCGCTCGTGGCATCCGCCATGTGAAGCAACAAATCTGCATCATGAAGCTCTTCCAGCGTTGCGGCGAAGGCCTCCATGAGACTTTTTGGAAGGTTTCTGATAAAACCTACGGTGTCTGTTATGATTACCTCACGGTCCCTGGGGAACCTGAGCCGTCTGCTGCTGGGATCCAGTGTTTCAAAGAGACGGTCCTTGGCGCCCACATGACTGTTGGTGAGTGTATTCAACAAGGTAGATTTTCCGGCATTGGTGTATCCCACTATAGATATAACAGGCAACCTCCTGACATCCCTCAACCTCCTCCTGCCCGCTCGCTGGCGTTTGATGCCCTTTAACTCAAGGTTCAACCTTGTTATCCGTTCCCTGACGCGGCGCCGGTTAATCTCCAGTTTTGTCTCCCCCGGACCCCTGCCTCCGATTCCTCCGGTAAGCCTGGACATTGCAGTATTCTTTGTGGCCAGCCTGGGAAGCAAGTACTTCAACTGGGCAAGTTCCACCTGGATTTTTCCTTCCCGGGTCACGGCTCGCCTGGCAAATATATCAAGAATGAGCTGGCTTCGGTCAATGATTTTCAAATCTGTGAAATCCGTTAGATTTTTCACCTGAGCCGGAGTTAATTCATGGTTAAAAATCAAGAGATTCGAGCCCGTCTGGAGACACCTGATCGCCAATTCGCCCAGCTTTCCCTTTCTTATTAAAAACCGCGGGTCCGCTTTTTTAATAAACTGGACAATTCTCCCAACCACCTCAATATTGTCAGATACCGCAAGTTCCTCCAACTCATCAAGGTACCCTTCCTCCCTCCATCTGGGACCCGTTGTCACGCCAACCAAAAGAGCCCTGTCTTTTTTTTCCAGTAAGCGTGCAGATTGAGTTCTTGCTATTTCAGCCTCAAGGGATTGAACCAGTTCCAGGAAATCTACGTTCAATTGCCCGATATCAGCAACCCGATTTACGAGCCATCCCCTTCCATCACTGTTCTCCGGCAAGACATTGGCGTAAAAAATAGGGCCCGGGATCCCTTTTTCATCCACCTGTACGCACACCATAAGGTCTAAACCCAGTAAAACCAGATCCGTTATATCCTCCTCAGAAAGCGGTTCTCCGTTTAAATGGGTGTGAATGCATCTAAGGCCTTTGAGGCGGCTGGCTCCGATCCTGTATTTGCTCAGGTCAGGAATAGAGATATGATTGTAATCACCCACGATCACAAAGGCTATATCTCCCTTCCGGGTTATGAGCAAGGCAACTTGTCTTTTGATGTCGTGTGAAAGAGAAGAAATCTGGCGTGTCAGTTCATGAGAAATGATCTCATCGCCGAAGGCTGTCAGTTCCTTCCGGAAAGTTAATTTAAAATATCCAGTCGGTCCATTTCTCTGCTTGGCAATAATTATCTCGGCAATATTCCGGCTTTCTTCTGAATCCGGGTGGTAGACCTCGTCCCTGTATATAAAGGCAATTACGTCTGCGTCCTGCTCAATAGCGCCGCTCTCACGCAAATCTGCCAACTGGGGTCTCTTGTTGGGCCGGTCCTCTACTTTTCTATTTAACTGTGACAGGGCCATGACAGGCACATTGAGATCTTTTGCCAATGCCTTGAGCATCCTTGATACCTCAGATATCTCAATCTGCCGGGATTCAGCGGATCTGCGGCCTTGAATTAACTGTAGGTAGTCAACAATGACAAGGGTCAGGTCATGTGATTTTTTCAACCTCCTGCATTTCGCTTTCATCTCAAGCACGCTGATTGTTGAGCTGTCATCGATAAAAATGGGCAGTTCTGTCAGTCGATTGGCTGAGTCCGTCAAACGCTCCCACTCTTTGTCTCTCAAGAATCCGGTCCTTAATTTGGTGGCGTCTATACTGGCGTCAAACCCCAACATCCTGATACCGAGCTGCTGTTTGGACATTTCAAGGGAGAAAACGGCTACTGCTTTCCCGGTTCTTTTTGCCGCATTATACCCGATATTAAGAGCCAGTGCAGTTTTTCCCATACTGGGCCTGCCCGCAATAATTATCAGGTCCGAAGGCTGCAGGCCTGCCGTCAATCGGTCAAAATCCTTAAAATCGGTGGGAACGCCCGTCACAAATCCTCCTTAATAACCTGTTCCAGGCTGTCAAGCCCCTCCCTGACCTGATCCTCGGCAATATCAAAAATGGACTGTTCAGCAAGTTCAAGAAGGCCTTCAGTGTCTTCCCATTCCTGGAAGCAGGCTTCAGAAATAGTGGAACACTGGCTGATCAGCTTCCTTCGTACGGAGAAATCTTTGACGATCTGGGCGTGGTAAGCAATTCCAGCGGATGTGGAAACAGTCTCAACAATAGAGGGCAGGTAGTCGGAGCCCCCTATTCTTTCCAATAGGTTTTTCCTGGTAAGAAATTGGGATAACGTAATAATATCAATTGGCTCTCCATGATTGTATAAGTAGATCATACCCTCAAAAATGGATATATGGGCCTCGCCGTAGAAATCATCGGCAGATAAGATGTCCATGATCTGATTCATACTGTCATTATTGATCAATACGCCTCCCAATATAGCACGTTCTGCCTCAATATTATGAGGGGGGACCTTTAAATAGGTAGGCGCTGTTTTTTCTTTTGCCTGAGGCATTATCCCTCTTTCTCTTCCGCAGGTTCAACAATCACCCTAATGAGGGCCGTAACCTCGGGATATATCTTTACCGGTACCTCGAATTCTCCTAAAGATTTTATTGGCTTTTCCAAAAGGATCTTCCTCCGATCAATGACAACGCCCTGTTTTTCAAGACCAGAAGCGATATCCATCCTGGTGACCGAACCGTACAGTTTTCCTTCTTCCCCTGACTTTTGTAAAAGGGTGATCACGGTTCCTTCCACCTCTTGTTTTATTTTTTCAGCGGCCTCTCTGGCTTTTACACGTCTGACCTCAATTTTTTTACTCTGCAGTTCAAGGGCCTTTATGTTTTGTGGACTGGCCTCAAGGCCAATACCCTTCGGGATCAGATAATTCCGACCATAACCTTTGGTCACATCAACAATATCTCCTTCCAGGCCCAGTTCATCCAAATCCTGTCGTAAAATAATTCTCATAGGTAATCCCTCCGTCAACGAAATCAGCTTTCCATTCGCCTGTGTATTTTTCTGAAATCAACCCACTGATCGAACAGCCCGGCGAGAGACAAAGCTACAAAAAAAAGCTGTTGAACTACAATCAAAAAATAAACGCCAATCCTTAACCAGGATGGTACACGATATTTATTCAGGAAAAATAGAACGATGGACAGCCCGTGAAAAAGATAAATAATCATTATGATAATCAGGGCGTTAATGGCCAACAACTCTATACCCTCTGATGTCAAAAATAAAGCAAAACCTGCAACAATCACGCCCCAAACCAAACTCTCTGGTGCCTGCCAATGATCCGTAGGAGCAAAGGCAGGGTATCCAAGATTTCCCATCCTGAATAACGGTTTGGCCACAACCACATTAAGCCAAACGGCAAATCCAGTGCCGATAATCATAAGGGAAGGATAGATTTTTAAAATTATAGCCATAAAGGCCTTTCCATATACCCCCAGCTCTCCGGCATTTTCCTGCGGTATTCCCATTTCTTCATATACTTTTATGGTCGCTTTTAGCTGGGCCTCTAAATAGTTGTGTGTCATCTCAAATGGGCCCATACCTTTTGAAAGGGCGAGAAAGAGGAGGAACCCAAGACCCAGCAACAGCATGAACGTAGTTCCCAAAAAAATCGTCTGCCCTAGGCTAAACTGCCTTTTGAAAAGCTCGGACAAAGCAAGCCCCAGGAGGCTGAACTCTATGCAAAAGATAATGATTTGCGGAGACCCTGTCAGCCTGGCAAACAGCCCAATAGTGATAGTTGCAATTGCGGCAAGTTTTACCCCCTGGTAAGACCCCAATTTTGATGAATAATAAAGGAATGGCAAAGGGGCCAGCAGGCTAAGAAACGGGCCAAAAAAGGGAATCCAAGCGGAGGATAGAAGGATTAAGGCCCCCCAGCCCACGCATCCCAGTATGTCTGTCTTTTTCATGGGATTTGGGGAGTGGCAAAACCACCAGAGACTAAAAAATACATTTCAGGTCTGTTCCAGGGAGTTTACGACTATCTCACGAGAGATGTGGTAAAAGGTAACAGAGCCATATTTCTTGCCCTCTTGATGGCCAATGATAGCATCCGTTGGTGCTTGGCGCAGTTACCCGAGATTCGACACGGTGTGATCTTTCCCCGTTCAGTTGTGAAATACCTGAGGGTTTTGTAGTCCTTATAGTCAATTACAAGGCTACTATCTGCACAAAACTTACATACTTTTCTTCGATGATAAGTCCTTCTGAATTTTTTCTTATTATCTCCGTAACTGCTTTTAGGTCTATTGTATGCCATTTTTACCCTCTTGATCCTTTACCTTCTCACTGTCTTGATCATGGCTGACTTCCTCGGTGGGTTTCGCCTCATCGCCTGCCTCAGCCTCAGCTTCACCTGCCTCTGTTTTGGACTTTAACGCCTCAGGGTCTGCATTATCACTCAGCTTGATCGTCTGGTATTTAAGGACTTTGTCATCAAGGTTGAAGTTCCTGTGAAGTTCAGTAAGGAGCCCAGGTTCCCCACAATACTGTAGAAGCACATAGAAGCCTTTATCGAATTTTTTTACCTGGTATGCCAGGGTCTTTTTCCCCCATTCATCCACCTTGACAACCACGCCGTTACTTTTCTCAATAAGGCTGTTAAACTTCTCTATAATGCCTCTACAATCTTCCTCCGCCAGCTCAGGGTTGATGAGATAAAGGGTTTCATAGTATCTCATATATTTCATTCTCCTTTCGGCCTTTCTTCTGATGAAGAACTCATTTGGTTCCGTAAACGACCCCGGTAATTGAAATTTTTCCCGAGTAGTTTTAAGGAACAAGGAGCAATTCCAGAACTAATTCTGATAACATCACTTATTTGCGTTGTCAAGCTATTTTAAAATCAATCAGCAATTCAAGTTAGTTCGCTTCGCTCACAATATGCATAAAAAGACAAATTTCTTTAAAAACCAATCCCGATAGAGACGGGATCTTCGACTTTCCAATATCCCACTATTCTATTATTCCATTATACGGGATAAAAGCTCAGCCTCGACAAAATATCATTATTTACAATAAGTTGTACAATTTACGAGTAACATCTCAATAAGTATGGCCATTCCGACTGCTTCCCCTTTTTGCAAAAGGGGATTTTCTAACACAGCCCGACTTTTTTGAGAACTTACATTTACGAAACGTTAATTATGTACCTTTTCTTAAAAGGCTGTATACATCTTCGGAAGGAAGACCGTGAATTCGAACCGTTTTCAGCCTTGACCGTTCCCCCGAAGTAATCTCGATGCCTCCCTTTGGTAACCCCAATTTTTTAGCAATCAATTCTTTCAGTGCCTTATTGGCCTTACCCTCCACTGGCGGGGCCGTCAGTTTTATCTTGAAAGCTCCCTTTTCCTCGCAAACTATTCGATTAATAGAAGATCTCGGCAACACCTTTACCTCGATAACAGTCTTGCAACGATCCTCTTTCCCCACGGTGTCAATCCTTTCCAATTATCCGAGACGCTCTGCCAACTGCATCAGGCTCCGTACCAGAAAAGACTGGATGAAAATAATGGCGAGAATTACAAGGATCGGTGAAAGGTCCAGGCCTCCCAGGCTTATTGGTAACCTGCGCCTGATCGGATAAAGCACAGGTTCTGTCACAGAGTTCAAGAAGCGGACGATCGGATTGTATGGATCCGGATTGACCCAGGAAATAACGGCCCGACCGAATAATCCACATATAAAGTGACAATGCGATATCAAGTATTTTGGCTACGGCAGCCAGAAGATTTCCAAAAACAAACATGTGTTATTCAATGCCTCTATATGAAAAAAATAGGATATGTCAGAGCAGGCCGTAAGCCGGGTTCTGTTTCCCAAAGCAGTTACCCGCTTCTGGGACAATGACCATTCCTCTAGCCTCGACGTTA
>MVDB01000033.1 GCA_002050025.1 Desulfobacteraceae bacterium 4484_190.2 | reverse complement strand
GGCAGGCACCTCTGTGCGCTGGACACCTTCCATAATAGATGAGGTGCCTACCCTACCGTAGAAGAACGAAAGGCTCAGGCTCGTCAGCATAAATATTATGGCTGCTGCTGTTGTTACTTTGTGTAAAAACGATGTTGCTCCGCCGCTTCCAAATACCGTCTGGCTTGAACCGCCAAAAGCCGCTCCCATGTCTGCCCCTTTTCCTCTTTGAAGAAGGACGATGAGGATAAGAGCAATACTCACGCTAACATGTACAGCGATAATAATAAATTTCACTTGTTTACCCCTTTTTTGAGCGATACATACTATTTTTATACAAATTTTATTATTTTACAATAAAAATTACATTTCCTGAAAACGAATAAGCTGGACAAAGGAATTTGACTTCAGGCTCGCGCCTCCTACAAGAGCGCCATCTATATCTGCCTCTGACATAAGTTCCTTAACATTATCCGGTTTTACGCTCCCACCATAGAGTATTCTGATCTGCCGGGCTAACTCGGAGTCAAAATTATTTTCAATCCACTGCCGGATAAAATAATGAACCTCCTGAGCCTGTTCAGGGGTAGCGGTTAGACCCGTACCGATTGCCCACACAGGTTCATAAGCCAAAACCGTAGAAGACGGCAAGCCCTTATCCACCCTGAAACTCTTTAAAGAACCAGCCAGTTGATTCTCAATCACCTCATATGTCTGGCCGGCCTCCCTTTGTTCAAGGGTCTCTCCGATGCACAAAATAGGGATAAGGCCCAAGGCCACTGCGGCTTTCACCTTGAGATCAATCACTTCACTCGTCTCTTTGAAAAGTGTTCTTCTTTCTGAATGACCCAAAATGATATGAGTACACCCAGTCTCCTGAAGCATCCCCGCCGATATTTCACCAGTAAATGCACCACTCATTTCCCAATGCATGTTCTGGCCACTTAAAAAAATATTTGAGTTCCCAATAGCATGTTTAACTGTGGTTAGGGCCGTAAATGGGGGGGCCACCAGCACATCCACCTCCGGAAAATGCGAAATATTATCTGCAATGGCATTGATGAGCGAAACAGATTCGTTAAGCCCCAGATTCATTTTCCAGTTGCCAGCAATCAAAGGTTTTCTTTCCATTATTCTCACACTCCTGAAATTAACTGCCCACCATATAAAGAGCCAGATCTATCATCCGGCTTGAGTAGCCGAATTCATTGTCATACCAGGCCAGGACCTTGGCCATATCGCCAACAACCATTGTGCATAGACTATCGATCGTTGAGGAGACCGAGGTGCCATTAAAATCCGTGGAAACCAGAGGTTCAGCACTGTAAGCCAGAATTCCTTTAAGGCTGGTTTCAGAGGCTTCCTTGAAGGCACTGTTGATTTCATCAACCGTAGCAGATTTTCCCAGTTGGACAACCAGGTCTACCACCGACACATTGGGAGTTGGTACACGAATAGCCATTCCGTTCAGTTTTCCTTCCAATTGGGGCAGGACCAAAGCGACGGCCTTCGCAGCACCTGTGGTGGTTGGAATCATGGACAGGGCCGCAGCCCGTGCCCTTCTGAGATCCCGGTGCGGGAAATCGAGCAACCGCTGATCTCCTGTATAGGAATGGGTCGTGGTCATGAGTCCTTTCTCAATCCCAAAATGGTCAAGAAGGACCTTGCAAGGCGGTGCCAGGCAATTTGTTGTGCAGGAGGCGTTTGAAACAATATGGTGCCTTTCGGGGTCATATTCATGATGATTTACACCCATGACCACCGTGACATCAGGCCCTTTTGCAGGTGCAGAAATAATCACCTTTCTGGCCCCTGCTTCCAGATGGTCAGCAGCCTTATCCCGTTCCCTGAAAAGGCCCGTACATTCGAACACCGTTTCAACCCCGATGTCATTCCATGGTAGTCTTGCAGGCTCTTTTTCTGTATAGAGCTCAATTTCTTTTCCATTCACAATCAAAGAATGGTCCGTATGTGAGATATCAGCACCCAAAATACCGTGGACTGAATCATATTTTAACAAGTGCGCCAAAGTTGGAGGGTCGGTAAGGTCATTTATTGCCACAAATTCAATATCGGCATTATCGAGTCCCGCCCTGAATACCATCCTGCCAATTCGCCCAAAACCATTAATAGCTACTTTTAAAGACATTTTCTACATCTTACCTCCTTATTTCTGTTGAATTCATACATTCTAATCACCCCCAACAAGGGTGATCATTCTGATTGCAGTAATTTCCCAGCTAAAGCGATGCTTCTTTTGCCAGCCTGTTCGGCCCTTTCGCCCAACTCACTCAATGTAAGGCGATCTCGATCCTGAGCCACAGCAACAACCATAGGCAGATTGACGCCAGTTAGAACCTCTACGCTTTCTTCCTTCAAGAAAGAAAGGCTCAGGTTAGACGGGGTCCCACCGAACATATCAGTAAGGACAAGAACCCCTTGACCACTGTTAAGCTCCTTTATTTTTTTTGAAATTGTCTTCAGGAGTTCCTCACTTTCGGTCGTTTGCGTAATGGAGATGGCATCAGCGGCCTTCATCTGTCCCACAATAAATTTAGCAGCATTCAAGAATTCTTTTCCCAAGTCGCAGTGAGAAATAATTAACAATCCTATCATAGCTTTCCTGACGACCTTTCGAGCTAATTTCAAAATGTCCCCTTTTGCTCAATATCTGCGTCCCCGATGAGCGGGATCTACGCTTCGCTTTGACAGGCTAAAATTTTAATCCTCGAAATACTAAATGTATGGATGCCTGTCCTGCTGTATTTAAGCGGGGTGGTTAATCCCGCCATGGCGGGATCGCCTTCCTTGATCTTGAACCCCGCTGTAAGCGGGAAACATCTTGAAACTGCCTCTTAAAATAAAACTAAAATTCTTCATCAGTTTGAACAATCGTTTGATAAAGTTCTTTTCTAGTGCCGGGCTCCATCAACTTTTTACGGAAGTCTCTGTTTTTCAGGATTTTTGCTATCTTTGCCAGAACCTGCAGGTGAACACTGGAAGAGTCTTCTGGCGCTATGAGGAGAAAAAACAGATGAGCGGGTTGCCCATCCATAGAATCGAAATCAAGCCCCTGCTTGCTTCTTCCAAATGAAATAATGGGACGGCTGACGCCATTCATTTTTCCATGGGGTATGGCAACACCGTCACCGATGCCCGTGCTCCCCAGTCGTTCTCTCTCTACGAGGACTTTAACGAGCGCCTCTTTGTGTATAGAGGGCTCATGCCTGGATATTACTTCTGCCAGTTCTTCCAGAACGCCCTTTTTGTCCTTTGCCTTAAGCTCAGGGATAATATTATTTTCTTCTATTATTTCTGGAAGTTTCATCCTAACAATCCATTATACCGTAAAACAGTAATTTTAACTGACCGGTTCGATAAGCCCTAAATTACCGTCCGATCGTTTGTAAATGACATTAATTTCTCTGGATTTGGCATTCCTGAAAACAAGAAATTCCTGTCGAGAGAGATTGAGTTGCATAGCAGCTTCCTCCGGATCCATGGGTTTAGCAACCATTTTTTCAACCTCTATCGCCGTTTCATCTTGACCGAATACCGTTGTATCATCTGTCTCCCCAATCACAGACCTGCCTTCACTTTTCAAATTCTCTGATCGATGGTTTCTTATTTTGGATAGATGCCTTTTGACTTGCTTTTCAGCCTTGTCCATTACCTGGTCAATCGCCGAATACATATCACCTGTTTCTTCGACGGCTTTAATCACAGTACCATTTAAACTAAGAGTCACATCCGCCTGATGCCTGAATTTCTCAACTGTCAAGACAATATGTGCCTCTATAGGGGAATCAAGATATTTCTTGATCTTGGAAATCTTTTCTTCGGCATAGGTTTTGAGACTTTCTATTGGTTCTGTATGTCTGAATGTTACCGTAATATCCATAAAATATTCCTCCAAGAATAGTGGGTTTCAAATGGAAAAGCAAGGAATCAAAAAGATACTTTAATACAGGTTTTTACGCTTTCTCGATGGCAAAATGCCCATCATTTCCCGGTATTTTGCAACGGTTCGTCGTGCAACCCTTATATTAAGTTTTACCAGGATATCTGAAATATCTTGATCACTGTACGGCTTGGTCGCTTTTTCCATTTTGACGATTTTCCGGATCTGTTCTTTCACGCTCTCCGAGGCAACAGCATCTCCCTCAACACTCCGAATAGAGCTGTTAAAAAAAAATTTCAGTTCAAAAATTCCTTGTGGCGTATGCACATATTTATTAGTTGTCACTCTGCTCACAGTTGATTCATGCATATCGATGTTTTCAGCTACATCACGAAGGACAAGGGGCCTTAGATATGCAATACCATTATCCAGAAAACCCCTTTGAAACCGGACAATACTCTCTGTCACTCTGTAGATGGTCCTTTGTCGCTGATGGATACTCTTTATCAACCATGCCGCTGATCTCAGCTTTTCCTGGATATATATTTTGGCATTATCAGATAATGAGTCTCCACCACGCAATACATCCTTGTAGTAGGCATTAATTCGCAGTTTGGGTAAACCGTCTTCATTTTGCACTATTTCATAAACATCACCGACTTTAAAGACATAAATATCTGGGGTTATGTATATTGTTTCCTCATCCGAATAGATCCTGCCTGGCTTTGGCTCCAGCCCCTGCAGGATGGTCATCGCTGCAAGGACATCAGTGATCGGCACCGAAAGATTTTTGGCAATCTGATCATATTTTCTGTTTTCAAGATCCCCCAGGTGATCTGTGATTATTTTTTCGACAAGCGTCCCGCCGAGATTCTGGAATTTGATCTGGATGAGTAGACATTCCCTTGTGTCTCGGGCCGCTACACCAACCGGATCAAAATTTTGTATAATAGCAAGCGTTCCAAGCACTTCTTCCATTGGATACCCCGTGACTCGAGATATCTCCTCCAATGGGATATCCAAGTATCCATCTTCATTTATGTTCCCGATAATGTAAACACCAATCTCCCTTTGCCCCACATTAAGATTGCTCATGTTCAGTTGCCAGATTAGGTGGGAGTAAAGATTGGTCTTGGAGGACGTAGTGCTTTCAAAGGAAGGAGTATCCCTTGGCTCATAAGAAGTCTCCGCCCAACTGTTATTGTATTCGGACAGGTAGCTTTCCCAGTCCACATCATCCCGAACATGTTCCTCGATTGTCACTTCCGGGAGTTCAGGGACATCCCCCCCAGATTCATCTTTTCCAACCTCGGTTTTTGTATCATCCTCAGCCGGAGACACAGCCTGTTCTTCCAGTACCGGGTTTTCCTCCATTTCTTGAGAGATAGTGTCGAGGAGTTCAAGCCTTGATAGCTGCAAGAGTTTGATAGCCTGTTGCAGCTGGGGAGTCATGATAAGCTGCTGGGAAAGAATCAGCGATTGTCTTAATTCTAAAGCCATAATATAAAGATTACCATTTCAACCTGGGAGGCTATCCGCGAATGGCTATTTTTCTCTCCGAGCCGTAGGGTCTACAAGCCGGAGGCCCCAATCTCAGCCTCAGATAGCCTCCTGGGTATTACCCTAATTTAGGTAGCTGTCAACGATCAGCGTTCAATGATCAGCTAAAGAATTTTAAACATGGATATACATTTAACCTATGTCAATTTTATAAACTTTGGGTCGAAAATTATTAAGCTGACTGCTATTGGCTGATTGCTGATTGCCCCCAATTGAGCGTTTTCACTCAATTGGGGTATTACATACAAAAATCTTCCCCGAGATACACACATCGAGCAATTTCACTCTGAACGATCTTTTCCGGAGGGCCATGTTCGACGATTTTTCCTCCACTGATAATGTACGCGGTATCACATACACTTAAAGTTTCCCGAACGTTGTGGTCCGATATGAGAATACCCAGGCCCCGATCCTTCAATTGCCTGATGATCTGTTGAATATCATTTAATACGAGCGGATCAATTCCCGCAAACGGTTCATCCAGCAATATAAACCTCGGCTCTGTGACCAGGGCACGGGTAATTTCCAGTCTGCGGCGCTCCCCCCCTGAAAGCAACCCGGCCTTCTGTTTTGCCAAATGGGCAATGTCAAGTTCGGTCAGGAGTTTTTCAAGCCTTAACTTCCTTTCACGGGCCGGGATATCCAGTGTTTCCAAAATGGCCAGCAAATTCTGCTCTACCGTCAACTTCCGGAAAACAGAAGGCTCTTGGGCCAAATAGTTGATCCCTTTCCTGGCCCTTAGATACATGGGATCATGCGTAATATCCTGCCCGTCAAGGAAAACCTTACCCTCATAAGGGCGTGTCAGGCCCACAATCATATAAAATGTCGTGGTTTTACCGGCCCCGTTGGGACCCAGGAGGCCAACGATATTTTGTCTTTCAATCCCTATACTTACATTATCAACCACCCTCTTCCCGCTGTAGACCTTTACCAGACCTTCTGCCTGGAGTATTTCATGAACCACGGTCACAGGCGCTACCTTTTTTCGCGCTTGGGGAAGATAATGGCCCTTACCTTTTTGTCTCCGAGACTCTCCACAATATGCCGATTTTCTTCTAAGAAAATAGTTATTTTATCGCCTTCTACGGAATCTTTTCCCTGTTTTACAACGGGTCTGCCCGTAAGCACTATTTTTCCATCCTGCTGATAATACACAGCTTTTTCTGCTGTTGCAACACCTCCCTGCCCCCGGTTAAACCTTACATCTCCGGTGGCAACGATCCTGTCAATCTTTGTCTCCGATTCTGCCTTTTTCTGTTGGGACGGCGGGTTTTTGTAATAAACAAGCATTTTTTTACAGTCTATCACAAAATCATCGTCTTTAACACTGATCTCAGCGCTGACATCCCCTTCAAATGTCACCACTTTCGTTTTATCATTCACTTCCAAGGTCTTTGACTTGATGACTATCGGCCTTGGATCATCTTTTGCAGTCTGTTTTTTTAAAGCTTCAGACCCAACAGAATCCGTGACTGTAAGGCCAACCAGAAGAGTTACAACCAAAAAAAATGGCTTGTATCTTGCGCTTCTCACTAAATCAATGACTCCTGTTCTATTGTAGTGGTAACATTTGACAGTACTTTAAGACTTTCTTTTTCCAAATCCATCAAAAGGCCTCTACCCGAAACCGAAAAAAATGGGCCAAATATCTTGACCGGTTCCTCCGTACTTACATGCCCGAGCTTTTCATTAATCATAAGATGCTCGGTAACAATCCTGTAACCATTATCAGAAAGCCCATCCAAGTCCCCCCAGAGGTTAATTTCTCCAGAATCCCTTGAATAATCACCCTTGTTCCCCTTGAGTTCGAAGGAAGGCCTGTTTTCGGGTGTTACCTTTAAATGAAAGTCCTGGAAAAATATAGATTTCCTGTCCTCAGAAAATCTCACCTCCCCAGCATTAAGAACCCACTTCAACTCCTTATCCGGATCGTCCTGGGAATATTGGATGTCTTTGAGCTTGACCCCTGCACCTGACATGGCCTCCATAAAAAGCGGGCCCTGGACAAACTCTTTCCCGGATCTTACAAGGTAGAAAGCTACCGCGGCCAACATGAGCCCTAATCCAATCAGTGGCCATTGTCTTAAAAGGGAATTTTTCATTAATTATTATATTATACCAACGACCTTGTTATGCTGTAAAGCCTATTCTCCGCTAAAAGCAGCCAGGGCATCACGCCATTTCCCCTGGGATTTTAAAATTAATTCACACGCCTCCCTCACAGCCCCAAAACCTCCATTGCTTTTTGTAATAAAATCAGCCGCTTCACGAACCTCCTTGACCGCATCTGCAACAGCGATACTCAAGCCTGACTCCGTAAACATGGCAAGATCAGGGATATCATCTCCTAAAGAGCAAACCTGTTCTTTTTTAAGATCTTTAGCCTTCTTCAACTGCTGGCATACGCTATTCTTGTTTTTTACACCCTGATAGACTTCTTCGATTCCCAGCTCCCTGGAGCGGTGTGCCAGGACCTGTGATCTCCGACCTGTCACAATCACCACCTCCAAACCGCTGGAAATAAGCATTTTCAAGCCTAGGCCATCCTTTACACTAAAAGCCTTGGTCTCTTCTCCTCTATCATTTATGGTGATACGTCCGTCTGTCATAACTCCGTCCACATCGAGCAAAAGCAATTTAACCCTGGAAGCCTTTTCATTTATCATTATTTTACCAAATTATGGAGCGCCTTAAGCTTCATCAATAGCGGCCTTAGTTCGTTGAGGGGCAATGAATTAGGTCCATCGCAGAGTGCACACTCCGGATCAGGATGAACTTCCATAAACACACCATCAGCGCCAACCGCAACGGCAGCCCTGGCCAGATGCCCTACAAATTCCCTCTGGCCTCCCGAACACGTTCCCGCTCCTCCCGGAAGCTGCACACTATGGGTAGCGTCGAACACCACGGGAAACCCAAAACTCTTCATTATGGCAATGGATCTCATATCAACCACTAAATTGTTATAGCCGAAAGAGTTTCCCCTCTCTGTGACAAGTATATTATGGTTGCCAGTGGAAGTCACCTTTTCAATGGCCGGTCCCATTTCCCATGGCGAGAGAAACTGCCCCTTTTTAATATTAATAGGCAAGCCTGTCCGCGCTGCAGCCAAGACTAAATCGCTCTGACGACACAAGAATGCAGGGATTTGAATTACATCAAGCACCTTTCTTGCATTTTCTATTTCTCCTATCTGATGCACATCAGACAGGACAGGCAACCCGGTGTCGTCTTTAACCTTCTGGATGATTTCAAGCCCTTTTTCAATGCCTGGCCCTCTAAACGAGTTCAAAGATGTACGGTTGGCCTTATCGTACGATGTTTTAAAAATAATCGGGATATCCAGCTCATCCCTAATTTGCATCAAGAAGTGGGCAACTTCTAAAGTTGTGGCCTCATCTTCAATTACGCAAGGGCCTGAAATCAGAAAAAAAGGACCGTTTGAGCTGATGGTCAAAGGTCCGATTTGTATATTATTTTCCATCTATCTTTTTGAGTTCACCAGACTAAATAGTTAAAGAAAAGAAAAATCATTCCGTGTGTAAAATACAGTATTCAGCACGTAGTTATTGTTACTCGAAGCCAGGTTAAAAGTCAAGAATGGTATTTGTTTGCAAAAACAGTCTAAGCCAACTCAAACACAGATTTGAAATCATGCAGCGAGTCGCACCAGGGCGGGCTTTGAACCCTGTCGAAGATCCCGTCTAAAGCGAAGCGGAAGCGGGGAACCCGTGAACGGTTCCCAAAAGTTTTGCTTGTCAGGTCGGGAGATAGGTTTTATGATGGGGCCAAATGCATCGTTGAGGGACAACCAGGAATGGCAGAAAAAAAGGCCGCTAAAACAATTCAAGAGATTAACCGTAAGATAAAAGAAGGAAAGGTTGTTGTGGTAACAGCCGATGAGATGACGGATCTCATTAAAAAAAAGGGGCCAAAAAAAGCATCTCAAGAGATTGATGTGGTGACAACAGGGACATTCGCCCCCATGTGCTCATCCGGCGCTTTTATCAATTTTGGTCATGCCAAACCAGGTATCAAGTCCTCTCGCGTATTGTTGAATGGCGTGCCAGGTTATGCGGGCTTGGCCGCTGTAGATGTTTATATTGGCGCTACTGCACCTGCTGAGGATGACCCCTTAAACAGAGTCCACCCGGGGCAATTCAAGTACGGCGGGGGCCATGTCATCCATGATCTCGTGGCCGGTAAAAAAATTAATTTAAAGGTTACGGCCCACGGAACTGACTGCTATCCAAACCGTGATTTCAAGAAAAGGATCACCCTGGAAGACCTCCCACATTCAACACTGCTAAACCCCAGGAATGCTTACCAAAATTACAACTGCGCTATCAATTTATCCAAAAAGACCATTTACACTTACATGGGGGTCATAAAACCGAATGCGGGCAATGCAAATTACTCCACCTCCGGCCAATTAAGCCCACTCCTTAATGACCCCTATTACCTCACCATTGGGCTGGGGACGAGAATTTTTCTCGGCGGCGCCAAGGGGTACGTAATCGGCCCGGGAACGCAGCATAACCCTAATGTGAAAAGGAACAAAAACGGAGTACCATTGTCGCCAGCGGGAACCCTTATGGTTATGGGCAATTTGAAAGAGATGGACCCCAGATGGGTGGCGGGAGTGAGCATGCTTGGTTACGGATGCTCCCTCGCAGTGGGAGTGGGCGTGCCCATCCCGATCCTCAATGAAGAGATGGCACGTTTCACAGGCGTTTCTGATGAAGAGATCTTCACACAGGTCATCGATTACGGGAACGATTATCCGAAAGGCGAAGCAACCAGCCTTGGGCAGGTAAACTATGCAGAATTGAAGAGCGGTACAATCCGTTTTAAAGGCCAGGACGTCCCCACCACCCCCCTGTCTTCGTATCCCAGGGCCATTGAAATTGCTCACATTCTAAAAGGCTGGATAGAAAAAGGCGAGTTCTTGCTCACCGAACCTCAAGAAATGCTCCCCTCTGCCCTTTGAGAACAAACCTCGTTAAATGGTTAAGTAGTTGAGTCGTTAAGTCATTGTTATAATAGGATATATCTATGGTTTGTTTGGAAATTGGACGTTCATTTTCAAAACAAACCCACACGGCATAAATGCAACCTGTGAATATTTACAAAATAACGTAGCGCTTATGCCCTACAGTCCCCACAAACAGTGTGTCCCCAGTGAAGAGATTCCCATCTTCTTTTTCGGAAAAGAACTGATCATCTACCTCATGCATGCAAGTAGGCGTATTTTAAAGGACCTTTAGATAAAACAGAAAGGCAACAAAGTAGATGCAGAATCATTCTATCCGGATTAAAGGCGCCCGGCAAAATAACCTTAAAAACCTCAACATTGCAATACCATTAGACCGGATCACGGTAGTCACCGGTGTTAGCGGATCAGGCAAGTCTTCCCTGGCATTTGACACCCTCTATGCTGAAGGCCAGCGCCGGTATGTGGAGACCTTCTCTCCATACGCGCGACAATTCATGGATCGCATGGACCGGCCTGTGGTGGACAGGATTGAAGGTATCCCGCCTGCCATTGCCATAGACCGCAAAAATCCGGTGCGCACCTCCCGCTCCACCGTCGGCACCATGACCGAGATCACAGACTACGTGAAGCTGCTTTTCGCCCGCCTGGGGCAACTCCACTGCATGAG